>NYZD01000001.1 GCA_002685935.1 Planctomycetaceae bacterium
CTTGCCGAGAGCTATCTGACCATGGTCAAGCTCGCCATGATCCAGCGATGCAACCGCCTACTGCAGCCGTCAGACAGGACCTAGATGCGAATCACGGACACGGGATCGAGGTCGGACTCGCGCAGACACGGCGGCGGGTGGTCAAGGCGCAGGCCGAGACCGCCGGCGTCGAGCTGACGTGCCTGGCGACATCCTTGGCCTACGCGGATCCCGATCAGACCGACGCGATGGTCGCGCGAACGCGCGAACGGATCGATCTGGCCGGCGACCTGGACGTGAAGGCGATCCGTGTGTTCGGCGGAAAAATCCCGGAAGGCATGGACCGGGAACGGGCGACAGATCTTCTGGTCGACAGCCTGTCCTCCGTGGCCGATCACGCGGAGGATCGCGGCGTGACGCTGTGCATGGAAACACACGACGACTGGTGCGATCCAGCACACGTGGCAACCGTCGTCACGCGGGTCGACAGGCCGGCCGTCACGATCACCTGGGACGTGATGCATTCGGTCAGAACGGGCGTGGCAACGATTGATGAGTCGTTTGAAGCGATCAAGCCATGGATCCGCCATGTGCATATTCATGACGGGATTGGCTCCGGCGTGGCGTTCGTGCCGATCGGCACGGGAGAGATTGACCACCAACGCGCCCTTGAGCTTTTGTCATCCATCGGGTTTTCCGGTTATCTGAGCGGCGAATGGATTGATTGGGAGGCCCCCGAATCCCATTTGCCGCGCGAACTGGCTACCATGAAACGGTACGAGCAGGAACTCTCGTGAGTAGCCGGCCCCGGCGCCGGAGGCACCCAACAACCGCGGCCGAAGCGCCCGGCCTCGCGTCCAAGCCTACTACACAACGCCTTGCCATGCTCAACATCGACATCCTCCAGCCTGATGAGATCGACCGCTCCGTCCAGGTCTTCCACCGCGACGGGTTCGTCGCGATTGGCAACGCGCTGAACGCCGAACAGCTGGCGTTCACCCAGGCCGGCGCCCAACGCGTCATCCAACAGCAGACCGAGGCCGACCCTGAGCGCGTCGGCAACCGCGGTCATCACCGCTACTCGTTCGGGCACCAGATCCACCACCCCGAGTGGGCGATGCTCGTCGATCTGCCAACCATCCTGCCTATCGTCGAGGCGATCTGGCAGAGCGACGACTTCTACTGTTCGGGGGCCGGGGGTGACTATTCGCTTCCGGGCGCCGAGATTCAGCCGCTGCACGCGGACATGGGCGACTTCTTCGCCGATCCTTTTGGCAAGCTCAACCACATGTCACCGCCGGCGCCGTTCATCGTGGTGAACTTCATGACGACGGCGTTCACGAAGGCGAACGGCGCCATCCGGTTCATCCCGTGCACGCAGCGGCACCCGGGGCCAATCCCCTTGCTTGGGGATGAGCCGACGTGGATGAAAAACTCGATCGTGTGCGCCCCGGCGGGAACGGGGATCATCCGCGACGTCCGCTGCTGGCACGGTGGAACGGCCAACACGTCCGACGAGATCCGCCCGATGACCAGCGTCGGCTACTACGCGCCGTGGTTCCGCCGCCCGGACTACAAGCACGAGATCCCGGCCCCGGTGTATGAAACGATGTCGCAGAGAGCCAGACACCTCGTGCGGTATCTGGTGGATTGAGGTCGCCCCGGATCACCCGTCTCATGGCGCCGGCGATCAAGTCCGAGGGGATGATTGCGACGGGCGCGGTTCGGGATCGAGCCGAACTTGCTGAACTGGGGCGCGTCAAGGGCGCATGATCGATGCGTCCGTAGGGCTCTTTGCGATCATGCCAATGGATTGGGATCGACAACTGCTTAAATGCAGTGCCATGCGTTGATTCGGGAAATGTAACAATCTTTTGGGCCGGTACAGACCCCGCGAAGTTCCAGCATCGCGACGTGCATCATAACTTGTCGTCGCCTGCTGCCTGGACTGAGCGGAGGATCGCTTGTGTTTCCTCCCGGACTTCCCTGACCCAGAAGTGATAGTAGGCAGCCGTGGAATAGCGGTCGGAATCATCACGGATGATGGCGGCGGCGCTTCTGATCGCTGCCTCACCTGACTCAATCGCATCTCGGTAGCACGCTGACGCGTGCGCGATGTGCCCGTCCGCGGCGCCCGGTTCGGTGCGCGCTGACTGTATTGACACGCCCCCGGCGCTCAGCAATTCCACTTCGCGCAGCGCATGGATCGACATGTCCAACCGACCAAGCCAATACTCGAGATCTTCGCGGCGGGCGGCGGGACCAGGCTGTTGGCGCAACCGGCTCAGGATCCTGCGGGCCTGCTCGTACGCCGCGCGAACATGGAAAAGTCCCTCGGCCATGACTTCGGTGCTCCGGGCGCGAGCGGACATGTGCGTCAACACCGGGAAGAACAGGCCGAGGAAGTCCAGGTCGAGCACGACGGTCACATCCTCAAGCATCCGCATCACCTGCGAGAATGGTTCGACGGCGGCGGCGCCATAGTTGCGCTCGACATGGTCGGCGTAGGCGCGCCGAGGTGTCAGTGCAATATCCCACGAAGCGCGGGCCATGTAAGCTGCGGCCGGGTCAAGATCACCGATCGGCCAGAAACGTGTGGAGTAACCGCGCCATCCCAGGCGATGCATCGCCTGCAGGAGGACATGGATGTTCTCGGTGGCCACCTGAGGCAGCCACCCGACGTTGTCATCCTGGAGGGTGATGACCAGCGACGCGGACACTTTGCTCGCATCGAGGGTTTCCATGACGTCGAGCCGGCGCACGGCGCGCGACGAGGTGTAGTCCAAGGCTGTGCTCACGGTTCCGCCGGGCCAGATCACGCGATCCAGGAACGGCAGGACCCCGACTCCCGCGATCCCGAGGTCCAGCCCCAGGGTGACCCCTGCCGCCGCGGCGCGTCCAAGCAGGTCGTTGCCCGCGAAGAACCAATCAAAGAAGTGAAGCATGGCGACGGCGGATTTGAAATCCGTTGCGGAGCGCGTCGCGCAGCCGGGCGTGAGGTGGTCGCTCTCGGCGAACGCGGCCATCCTGTCGATGTTGAAGTCCGGCTCGAGTCGATACTTCGCCGCCAGCTCAGTCCAGCGCTCCCGGAAGACCTCCCCGGCGTGGGGGAACTCCGGCAAACCCAGCGACAGCTCATCGACCTCCGGATACGCCTCCAGGTACGCCGCGATCTTCGCGCGCACCAGTTCCACGTGGTCCGCGTTGGTCAGGTCGCCGGTTTCGGATCCGACCAAGTCGCCCAACTGCGTCGTCCCGGACGGCTTCTGGAGCAGAGGGCGGAACACGTGCGGGAATTCCAGCGGCTGGATCGATATCTCCGTGCGCATCCCCATCTGTCGAGCGGCATCCATCAAGGCGTGTACGAAGCGTTGGCCGACCGCCAACATGTCGGGGAAGCTGTTGATTCCCAGGAACTGCGGATGAGTCAGATGCGGCGCGTCCGGCAGATGCTCGCGGCCGATGGTGTCGGCGTCGACGGGGATCTTCTCGCCGAACAGGAAGTGCGCCGAATCGCGACTGATCCCGCCGACCTCGTAGTCGATGAACGGCTGGTGCGGCCAAAGGGACAGGTAAATGCCGTTGAATTTCAGCTTGAAGATCTGCGCGATGAATCTTCGGTGCTGATCCAGACTCCACATCGCCGGTCCGATGGGCAGGTCGCACATCAGTCGCCACGAGCGGCGCTGCTGAACCGGCTCGAACACGGCATCGACGTCGGGCAAGTGGAACCTTCCGGGTTTTAAGGGGAACACGTCCTCGTGAAGCAGATAACGTACACCGTAATGTTCGACCAGTTCGTACACCGCCCACGCCACTGCGGCGGAGCTTGCCCCGGCGAGCAGCATCGTGTCCGCGGAGACTCGCCGCACGATGTGTCCCTGATCGGATAGCGGCGGCAATGCCCCCGCACATTCTCTGATCGCAGGATCGGTGCTCAGCCCCACGACGAACCGGTGGTCGGCCTGCCCCGCGGGGCGATCGGTGACGGCGGCCTCGATGCCGAAGAGCGCCGCCAGGTAGCGCTTCAGTTCATCACCTGCGAATCGNTCCAGTGCCGTCGCCGCCGGCGACANGCGANTTTCAGCGTCTGAGATGCTCATTCTGTCCGCATCCNTCCATTCTCGGGNAACCCATGCGTGTTCGATGTGCAACTGATCGGGACAACAAGCCGGCGCATATTGCCGCGGACNTCGCCGCCGGCGACAGACGNATCTGAACCTGCGATCGGCGCATCGGTCAACATTGCTNACTNATCCTCCGGCGGGCGCCAGCGCACNACTTCCATGTGCGTTNCGCCGTCTTCGCCACGATATGAGCAGGGCGTGACCAGCGTGCCGTCCACCGCCTGCACGGTATTGCCGAAGCCGCCGCCCGATTGACGATCGAGCGGGGTCTTGTCGTCCAATACGAAGAGATTGTGATCGAAATCGAACCGGATGCCGTCGTCCGTCTCGGTTCCCAGCACCGCGCGCACACCCAGCGGCGGGCTGACGTGTCGCACGGTGAACGTGAAGGCGATACGTCCACCGCCGAGCCGCAGGATGGACGGGTACATCATCCCGTAATCGCCGATGTCCGCGCCAGGGCGCCACGTCGCCCCGTCGTCGTCCGACGTGAACAGCTTCAGGTGATTGAACTGGTCGAAGTCGTAGTCGGTGATCGATGTCATGATCGGAAGATCGTACAGGACACGATATCCGTCGAGCAGTCGATTAATGACGACATACTCCTCGTCGCTGATGTCGCGCCCAGGGATCGGATAATGCTGATGATCGATGCGGGAGATCATGATCAGCCGGCCTGAGTTCGTTTGCAGCAGGTGCGATTCTTCAAAGACCCCCGATGGATAATTCTCCGGCAATCCGAGAATGCTCGTGCCGCCTGTCTCGTGCCAGGTCTGTCCTCCGTCGGCACTGGCCCACAGAAAATCGCCCAGGCCGGCGCGCGTCGTGACCACGTGCAGCAGTGTGCCGTCGGCCAATTCCAGAACATTCCGCGTCGTACCGTATTGCGTTCCCGCAGGCATCTGATCGGACCGCACCTCAACTGTCGTCCAGGTCTGCCCGCCGTCGGCGGAGCGATGCACGAAGTTGGCCGTGTAGTTCAGATCGCTGCGCTGCTCGTCCTGCAGAAAATGACAAGTGATGAGGATCGTGCCATCGCGCAGGACAGTGAGATATGGCTCACGCCCCAGCAGGTTCACGCGCCGGCCCAGGTTGTCGGCCGGCGACCATGACTGTCCGCCATCGCCGCTACGGAACAGCAGGATATCTTCCCGGCAGTCCGTGGGCTTCTTGTCGGAGTTCGTATGGAACGCTGTCAGCAACAGCGCGCCGTCGGGCATTCGGGCAATGTTGGGCTTGTAGTCGCCCGTCTCACCGATCGGGATGCGCTCGGCCGGGATTCGCGATGGGATGCGGGGGGAGGCGTTTCGGATTTCAACCGCGTTCGTTGGCATGGGTCGTCCCTTTTAATGACGGACGGAAATCGTGCTTCGGCGTGCGCGGCTAGAGGCGACGATGAATGGGTTGCGAAATCGGCATGCCCGGCATGTGCCAGAAGCGGATGTCCAATTCAACGAAGTCGACGGTGATCCCTTCGTCGATCAACGGGTTACGCTCAACCAAGCGCACGGTGCATTTGTGCCTGCCCCGGGCGGACGCACAGTCTGTCCGGGCAAGGTCGGCGACCCAGAAATGAAGCCCGTTCCATTGCTCCCACGTGCCCGGGGCCAGTGGCGGCTCGAAGTCGCCGGTCAGGGGGCGCCCCTCCCATGAAACCTCGATGGTGTCCTGAGGTGTCAATCCTTTAAGGCAAATGCGGAGGACGGCGGAGCGCAGCGCCCTGGCCCGGGCGGCGTCGCTGAGATCGGTTCCGACGGTGATCGTGAACGCGCACGTCGGATCATTGGAAGTGAGCGTGCGGGGCAGCGGACGCGGGGGCGCGGATTCGAAAAACATGTTGTGTGCGGTGGGGACGTCGCGATTCACGAGATAGATCTGATCGCGGGAGCGCAGCAGGTCCGGATCGTGCAGTTCATTGAGGAACGCGACATCGGGGTGGGTGCTGTGGCGCTCGAATGCGAAGTGGGTATTGAAAAAGTAGAGCCCGTCGACGTCCTGTTCGTATGCGCTGAGCGCCATGGCGCGGAGATGCTCGGTGGCCGGACCGAGGGGTCTGCCGCCATAGTAGAGCGATTGACGGTGCTCGACGTGGGGGAAGCCGGGGGTCAACTCGACACACCAATGTGCCTGGACGGGCGTGTTTCGACAGCCCTCGACAAAGGGCGCGAGATCAGCATCGTGCTCGGCGGCGTGGAAGCAACTGGCGGTGAGGACATCGATCCATCGCTCGGCGACCCACGTACGCCAATCAATGCCGATCTCGGCGCATGCCGGATCGCAAGACGGCACGCGCACGGCGATGCCCTGGGGGCGGCCCTTCCTGTCGGCGGCTTCATCGGCCAGGACGCGAAGTTGCTGCATCCAGTCGTTCAGCAGTTTGCTGCCTTCTTCGACGTTGTGTCTGGCGAAGAGCATTGGATGACGCATCAAGTCAAGTTCGACGCCGTCGACGTCGTAGCCGAGGTAGGCCTCGGCCAGGAGTTCGTGGACGTATTCTCGCACCTCGGCCTTGGCGTAGTCCCACACGCGTGTCGGATAGTCATACGGCCAGCCGTGATCGGGGCCGATGCGCAGGTCGGGGCGATCCAGGTAGAGCTGGGTGGTCTTGTTGTTGTTCTCAAGCACCTCCCCGTAGCAGTGGTGTGCGTCGTTGAACCGCATGCTGAGCCAGACGTGTCGGCCCAGTTCATGGCCTCGATCACAGATCAGCGTCAGCGGATCCTGACCGGCGTCAAGCATCCCACGGAGCGTCCTGCCAAAAGTCCAGTCAGACGTGGTCGGGAAACGGATCATTCGCGATCCCCTCACCTCTCCGACCTTGGTGCCGTAGTTGGCGGCGCCGGCGGGGTTCTGCAGGCCACACCAGAACAGCGCGTCGACGGGCTTGTCCTGCACCTGCGCTCCGAACACGGCGTTGAGGTATTGCTCGGTGCTCAGGGGCGCGACCCAGTTCCAGTGCCCGCGCCCGCCGTCGTCGTTAAGGATGAGACGGTAGGATCTGCCCATGCGGAACGGCTTGTTTGATTCACCGCCTGGCGACATGCCGTCCTCCTTATAGGATCACAGCCCCGGCGCGGGCGGATCGGCGTCCAGCAGTTCTCTTAGCGTTGTCGAGTTTGGCAACGCGGGATGCACTTGCATGCACACGCGCGAGTAGCCTTCGCAGCTTCGGCCGTATTGCGGTGAACTGAAATGGCGACGGAGCCGCGGTCGCAACGGGGAGTCCGGATCGTCCCGATTCCAGTTGTACGTGCTGATGCCGTCGGCGCCGTCGTCATAGCACTGCAGCGCGGCCTTGACGATCTCATTCTTGTGCCGGCGCCGGGCATCGAGGGAGTCTTGAACCGGACGTTCGCCGTCCTCCGCCCATGTCGGCATCGGGAACACCGTGGGATAGATTCCAACGTTCCGTCCCTTTGCCAGGTCGACGAACTCCTTCGTCCAAGGCACGCCGGGCAGACAAGGCCAGAACAGCGACGGGCAGACGTAATCGACCAGTTCCTCGGCGATCCATGTCCGCACGTCCAGTCCCAGTTCCGTGCACGACAAATCGGCGTGGTTGAGAGGATCTGAGCCGCCGTACCTCGCCACGGCCGCCGGCGTGTCCAGCGACCCGCACACCCGCACCCCCAGCAACAGGCGGTCTCTGCCCCTGTTCCTGGCGACCTCGTTGAGCATCTGCCGCGTCTGCCGGACCATGCGCGTCAGGATCGGGTGGTTGTTCCGCGGGTCGGAGATCATATGGTGCATGCGCCGCCAGTCGAACTCGATGCCGTCGATGTCGTAGTCCTCCGCCACTTCCCGGAAGATCGCCATCCGATGGGCATAGACTTCCGGCACGGCCGGGTCCAGGCAGCCGGCAAACTCGTCCGTCGGCTCGCCGCGGGCATCGTTGTGGGTCTTCCAGGCCTGCCATTCTTCGGAATAGGGCGCATAGCGGACGCGCCACTCCGGGTGCTGGCGCTCGAAGTCCGACAGCAGATAGTTGTTGGCGTACCAGTCCTCGCTGTTCATGCGATAGCTGGCCACAATCGGGACGCCGCATTTGCGACACTCCTCGATCGTGATCGTGAACGGATCCGTGCCGTATTCGACCAGACGGCGCATGGCATTGGCCTGGTGTTGATGGTTCTCGCGCACGGCGGCATCGGTGCTTCCGTCGTGGGGGTCCCACACGTCTTGCCACGTCTTGACGCCCACCTCCACCAGGTGCTTATCAAACCCGGTCGCGATACGGCTGCGGTAGATGACCGGGTCCGGCAGGCCGACGTTCTGGGCCAGCACGGTCATGCCGTAGCCGAGCATATCTCGCACCATTTGTCGGTACTCATCCGGGGCGGAGCCCTTCCCCGAGGCGACAAGCAGCAGCCCGTTGATGTCGCCGTTGAAGACGCTGCCCAACTCCCGGTTGTCGGACGAAAGGGTCAACAACCCATCGATATCGCTGTTGAAGACACTGCCGAGTTCACGGTTGTCGCCCAGACCAGCGTTCGGATTCTTATTCGTCACTGAATGCCACTCCTTGCCGCAACCATCTTACAATGTGGCTCGCACCGAATTGTCCATGACCTCGATCCCGTGTCCTGCCGCCGGCCCGACGGGCTGTGGGGATTTGACCGCGACTGATGGGGTCGGACCGTATTGTAGTAGGTGGCGTCAGTCTGCACGACGTAGTCGAGATGCTGAAGACGGAAGCAGAACGGTTCAGCCCGGGCACCCGCGCTCGCTACCTGTTAACCACGCAAAGTACCTTGTGGCGCGTCATTCTACGACTTTCGGGTATAGACGTTTGAGTTTGATGCGGGCGTCGTCGGTCGTGAACTGCCGGTCGACGCCGATCTGTCGGGCGTTG
>NYZD01000002.1 GCA_002685935.1 Planctomycetaceae bacterium
GTCCCATAGACGCGTTGACCGCAGGCTCGCGCGCCTGGCCCCGCCGACGGCCGCATGACGACAGTCACGCGAAATCTGACTTCCACCACGGACTGCTAGACGTGTGTGAAGCGTGTTTCAGAGCCACGTGCAGAGACCTCCGTGTGAACGACACTCCTTGCTGGGATTGAGTTTACGGAAATTGCCCCTGCAATCATCGGCCACGCCAATTGAGACCACGGTCTGAGCATGATTAATACGCCGATGTCTTCGTTGTCAAGTCGGCTCAGCAAAATACTTATCAATTGGTCCCCGATTTGGCAGCGCTGGATTCGGTCCTAACCGGCTACTATGAAGCCGGGTCTGTCAAGCAGCCGAAAACCTACTCTCGATCCACAGGCTCGTTTGGTTCCGAGGGTACCCACGAGGTGCCGCAAGAAATGGCGACGGTCCTCAGATGCCAGAAACCAATCGGAGTGACGCGGGCATTGCCGGCCCGTATGACCCCCTCACCCAGGAACGCGCCGCCCTCGAAGGTGTCGCCGACGTCATCCCCCTCGATTGCACCGATGAAAACGAACTCCACGGCAAAATCGAAGATGCCGACGCCATCATCGTCTACCACACCATCCCCATGATCTCCGCTCACACCATCAAACGCCTCAACAAATGCCGCGTCATCGCACGCGGCGGCGTCGGCTTCGACAACATCGAGCACGCCTTCGCTCGTTCACAGGGCATTCCCGTCACCAACGTCCCAGACTACGGCACCGAAGAAGTCGCCGACTCCGCCATCGGCATGACCCTCTCCCTCGCCCGCGGCATCGGCATGTACAACTCAAGACTCCGCCACGGGCTCCACGACCCCTGGATGTACACCCTCGCCCAACCCCTCCACCGCCTGCGCGGACGAGTCTTCGGCATCGTCGGCCTCGGACGCATCGGCACCGCCGCCGCCGTCCGCGCCAAAGCCCTCGGCATGGACGTCGTCTTCTACGATCCCTACAAACCCCACGGACACGACAAGGCGCTCGGCATCCGACGCGTCGACTCCCTCAACGAACTGCTCAACCAAAGCCTCGTCGTCTCCCTCCACTGCCCCTGCACCGATGAAACCACTCATCTCATCAATCAACAGACCATCGATCAAATGACCCCCGGCGCGTTCCTGGTCAACACCGCCCGCGGATTCGTCGTCGACATTGCCTCCCTGCCCGAGGCCCTCGCCTCCGGACACCTCGCCGGTGTCGGTCTCGATGTCCTGCCCGCCGAACCACCCGATCAGAACCACCCCCTCCTCGTCGCCTGGCGCGATCCCAATCACCCCGCCTATCATCGATTGATCATCAATCCCCACGCCGCGTTCTACTGCGAAGAGGGGCTCCAGGAACTCCGACGCAAAGTCGCCGAAACCTGCCGCCGAGCCATCCTCGGCCAGCCCGAGGTCAACGTCATCAACTGACCGGACAACGCCCCCGGGAACCTCGCCTCCCGCACCCCGTTCCCAGCAAGGACCGCAACCCATGAAAGTTGATCTCAACGGAAAAACCGCCCTCGTCACCGGTGCCGCCCAGGGCATCGGCCAGGCGATCGCCGACGCACTCGCCGCCAACGGCGCGACCGTCATCTACACCGATCGCGAAGAGCCCGCCCTTCAACAGGCCGTCGCCGACGCGCCCGGCGCCGCCCACGCCATGACCATGGACGTCACCGACGAAGCTGCCGTCACCCAGGTCATCAAAGACGTCGAATCCAAACACGACCGGCTCGACATCCTCGTCAATAACGCCGGCATCAACACCTTCGACCATCGTGTCACCATCAACGAATTCCCCCACGATGAATGGCAACGCATCCTCGATGTCGACCTCACCGGACTCTTCCGCGTCAGCCGCATCGCCGCCGCCGGCATGATCCGCAACGGCTCCGGCCGCATCGTCAACATCGCCTCCGTCGCCGGCATCGTCCCCATCCGACTCCAGTGCGCCTTCACCGCCGCCAAGGCCGGCGTCGTCAACCTCACCCGCACCATGGCCATCGAACTCGGCGACAAGGGAATCCTCACCAACTGCGTCGCGCCCGGCTCAACCCTCACNCNNGGNACCGAAAAACTCTTCTANGGCCCCGACGGNNANTTCAGCGANAAAGCCCANCGNCTCCTCGANCANATCCCCCTCGGCCGNCCCGGCACCGTCCACGAAATCGCCCACGCCGTCCTNTTCCTCGTCGCNCCNGAAGCCGGCTACATCAACGGCGCCATCCTCCCCGTCGACGGCGGATGGACCTCCGGCTACATGCGCGATTTCTGATTCGGTACCCATCACCCACCCACCACAAGGAATACCATGGCCAAAATCACCGAGCACAAGGGTTACCAGCACGACCTGCCCGACCACCCCGGCTACCACATCCCCAAGCCCGACCCCGACAAACACCCCGATCCCAACATCGTCACCGTGCAGGACGGTGTGCCCATCAAATACGCCGACTGTGAAGGCATCGGTGTCCGCATCGTCCACCCCACCAATCCCAATGCACCCTCCGAAAACTTCGGGCTCGTCCTCTTTTACATCCCCCCCCACGTGGCCCTCGCGCCCGGCCACCATGCCACCGAAGAAGCCTACGTCATTATCGAGGGCACCGGCCGCATGACCTTCGCCAACGACGAACGCGACGTCAAGAAAGGCGACTTTATTCACCTCCCTCCATGGTGCACACACGGCATCGAGAACACCGGCAACGAGACCCTCGTTGTCATGATCTGTACCTCACCGCCCAACCCCTGACCCGCAGGCAACGCCTACCCCATGACGCCGCGCCCCGACAGACAAAGCTGGCCCTGGCGCTTCCGCGTCGCTTGCGGCCTACTGCTCGCCCTGCGCAAGCCCGACTTCCAGGCCGCCCGCACCTTCGCCCACCGGCGGTTCCCCCACGTCAGCCTCATTCGCCGAGGGTCACGCTTCGCCAAATGGGCGCTGCATCAAATGTGCACCATCATCCCCGACGCCATGCGCCACATGACCATCGACCCAAACGTCTCCCGCGACCCCATGTGGCTCTGCGATCCCAACCCCCTCGCCAACCACCCCTGGCAACATCACCCCGACGCCGACCTCCCCCGCCAATCCCACACCGTCGTCATCGGGGCCGGCTTCACCGGCGCAGCCCTCGCCTACCACTGGGCCAGACACGCTCCATCCGATCAACACATGATCGTGATCGAGACCCACGACCCCGCCTCCGGCGCATCCGGCCGCAACGAAGGCCTTGTCGTCGTCGGCCGCTACTTCAAAATGGTCCGTGACACTGTCCGCGACCATCTCGCCCAACAACGCACCGACCTCAGCGATACCCAGCGCGAACAACTCGCCCGACAGTTCGCCGATCGATACTGCCGCGCCGCCTACCACAATGCCCAGCTCATCGCACAGACCGTCGAATCCGAGCAATTCGATTGCGACTACGCCCGCGCCGGCTGGGTCCAGGAAAGACAAGCCGACGACCAGCCGGCTCTCGATGAGTCCGTCGCCCTCGCCATCGAGCACAATTGGACCGACTGGACCCGCATCTCCCCCGCCGACGCGCTCGAGCGCACCGGAATGCAACTCAACCACCCCGCCGGCTTCTCCAAAGCAGCGGCATCCTGGCACCCCGCGAAATGGGTCTATGGCCTCCTCGAGCGCGCCCTCACCAAATCCAACGTGTCCCTGTTCACCCGCACCCGCGCCACACGCGTCGAACCACTCGACCCCGGCTACCGTGTCCACACCGCGCGCGGCCCAATCGACGTCCAACACCTCGTCTACGCGACTGAATCCTACACCCCCGCCCTGCTGCCCAGGTTCCACGACGTCATCCACCCCATGCAGGAACAGGCCGCCTGTGGCGACGGCGGACCACCCGCCATGAAACCGCACGTCGGCATCAGCGGCGCCTGGATGTTCTGCGGACGCTACGGACCCCGCGTCCTCTTCGGCTCCGGCGGCTCACGACTCCCCGACCACCAGGCCGGCCGCAACCGCCCCTCCCGATTCCTGACCAAATTCATCGCCGGCGAACTCAAACGTCTCTTCGGGCCCTACCAACTCCACATGACCCACGAATGGTCCGGCACCGTCGGTTACACCCCCGACCAATTCCCCATCGTCGGATGCGTCGATCAACACGCCGCCTACATCATCGCCGGCATGTGCGGCTCCGGCAGCGCCGTCTCCTTCAATGCCGCCCGCTGCATTGTCAACCGCATCCTCCAACGCACTTCCGAACCCGACGACTACCCCGAGCCCTACTTCGCCCCAACCCGGCTCCTCGATCCCCAACATCACGTCTGGCCCGATATCGATCACGAAGGATCTTCCAAGTGAACACCCACAGCACCCCCCACGACCCCGCCCCCGGCGGCCCCACCGATCTCGACCGCCAACGCAACGCCGACCTGCTCACCGGATACGACTACAACAAAACCCCCGGCGGCATCACCGGGTACGCCGGCCAAGACCTCCAGCGCATCGCCCGACTCGACCTCACCCACCACGCCGTCCGCACCCGCGTCGGCCCCCCCGGCAACTACAAGGCCGCCATGACCTGCCTCGATGACGACACCCTCGTCCTCGCCGTGTGCCGGCAAGACCCCGACGACGACCTCTTCAAACTCTTCATCTATGAATCCAACGACCGGGGACTCATCTGGCAACAGATCGCCGCCACCAACCTCGCCGCCAAGGAACCCAGCCTCACCCGCACCGCCGACGGCGCCATCCTCCTCACCGCCCAGCACGCCGACTTCCGCCCCGACTCCCAAAACGTCGGCGTCATCATCGCCCGCTCCACCGACGCCGGCCGAACCTGGACCCGCGCCGACATCCCACCCAGCCAATACCCAAAAAACGTCTGCCTCGATCACGACAGCTCCCTCCTCTTCCTCACCGTCGGCCCGTCACCCGACCAGATCATCCTCCATCGCTCCACCGACCACGGCCAAACCTGGACCCAATCCACCGGACACCTCGACTGGGACCGCGACCGCCGCGCCAAGTTCGCCGAGATCGCCATCCTCCGTCTCGCCGACCGCCGACTCCTCGCCGCACTCCGCCATTACCTCCCCGCCCATCTCAACGAGGACCTCAACCCCACCGTCCGCGGCCACGCCTTCGCCGACACCGTCCTCACCGAGTCCGCCGACAACGGCGCAACCTGGTCCAGGCCCCGCCCCCTCACCGGCATCGGCGAAGTCCACACCGATCTACTCCAACTCACCGACGGCCGACTCCTCGCCACCTACGTCAACTATCACCTGCCCTTCGGCGCCTGCGCCGTCGTCAGCAATGACAACGGCGACACCTGGGACACCGATCACCCCTACCAACTGTCCTGCTCTTCATTCTGGCCCGCCAACAACGGCTGGCCTGTCACCCTCCAGCTTGAAGACCAAAGCCTCCTGACCTGCTACGCCGCCAACGCCTACCCCAACGACCCGCCCGCCGCCGTCTGCGAAGTCGTCCGATGGAACCTCGCCCCGTAATCGAACCCCATCGTCCTATCGTCTACCCGCGTTCTGTTAGAGATCGACCATGAACCATTCCGACATCGTCACCCAATCCGAACGCGCCGACGCCGCACAATGGTTCACCGCCGCCGCCGACGCCCTGCGCGCTCAATCGCCCCCCGCCCCCCAGGCCCGCGTCGAATGCCTCCGCCAAAGCTTCGCCGACCTCGTCATTGGCCAATCCGTCATCCGTCAACCCCTCAAGCTCCACGGCCAGACCTACGACACCGGCCTCGGCACCGCCGCCGAATCCGCCATCCGCATCACCCTCCCCCGTCCCGGCCGACGACTCACCGGCCTCGCCGGCGTCGACGACCACGACTACGCCCGACAGTTCGCACCGCCCCTCACCTTCGCCGTCGAAATCAACCAGCGCGAAATCTGGAACAGCGGCCCCCAACCCGTCGACCAGCCCCCCGCCCAATTCGATATCGACCTCGCCGCCGCCACCGAGTTCTTCCTCACCGTCAACCGTCCCCCCATGGCCGACGCCCCCGCCAACTGGGTCGACCTCCGCGTCGAACTCGACGACCGCTCCACCATCACGATCGGCCAACCGCCCCGCCAAGGCCCGCCCGTCGCCTTCACCCTCGATCAGACCCCCTCTTCACAATGCCTTCACACCTGGGCGCTCGATCAGCAAACCGAATCACCTACCGATCACCTCACGCTCCACCGCATCACCCGCACCGATCCTCGCACCGGCCTGCAACTCATCGTCGAATTCAAACAGTACACCGACTTCCCCGTCATCGAATGGATCGCCCACTTCAAGAACACCGGCGACCAGAACACACCCATCCTCTGCGACATCCAGTCCATGGACGTCCGCCTGACCACCGCAACCCTCGGACAAAACGCCATCCTCCACCATCACACCGGCGATCACCGCGCCTCCGATGGCTACGAGCCCCACCAACTCACCCTCACCCCCGGCGTCTCACAGTCCTTCGCCCCCGTCGGCGGCCGACCCACCAACAAAGCCTGGCCCTATTACAACATCCAATGCCCCGACACCAATCGCGGCGTCATCGCCGTCGTCGCCTGGCCCGGCCAATGGGCATCACACTTCACCGCCGACGACGCCGGACTACGCATCACCGCCGGTCAGCAGCAAACCCACCTCACCCTCCACCCCGGCGAGCGGATCCGCACCCCCATCTCCGTGCTCCTGTTCTACCGCGGCGACCACCCCCGCTCCCAAAACCTCTGGCGCCGTTGGATGATGGCCCACAACATGCCTCGCCCCGCCCGCCGACTCCCCCAGCCCTTCATCGCCGCCGCCTCCTCAGCCTGGTTCGATGAGATGACCAACGCCGCCGAATCCGACCAGCTGCAATTCATCGATCGCTACGTCGATCAAAAAATCCCCATCGACTACTGGTGGATGGACGCCGGCTGGTATCCCTGCCGCGGCAAATGGAACAACACCGGCACCTGGCAGGTCGATACCGAACGCTTCCCCCGTGGCCTCCGCGCCATCAGCGATCACGCCCGCGCCGCCAACATCAAAACCCTCGTCTGGTTTGAACCCGAACGCGTCGCCCCCGACACCTGGCTCGATCAGCAAAAACCCCACTGGCTCCTCAACTCCGCGCCCCCGCCCACCCCCGACCCCGGATCCACCCCCGAACCCGCCGACGTCCCTTGGTGGCGTAGCCCCGACATCCCCGAACACCGCCTGCTTGACCTCGGCAACGACCAAGCCCTGCAATGGCTCATCGATCACACCGACCAACTCATCCGCGCACAAGGCATCGATCTCTACCGCCAGGATTTCAACATCGACCCGCTGCCCTACTGGCAAGCCAACGATTCCCCCGACCGCCGCGGCATCACCGAGATCCGCTACGTCCAGGGCTACCTCATGTTCTGGCAGACCCTCCGCGACCGCTTCCCCGACATGCTCATCGACTCCTGCGCGTCCGGCGGCCGCCGCAACGACCTCGAAACCATGCGCCTCGCCGTCCCCCTCCACAAAACCGATTACAACTACGCCGACCTCAAAACCAAACAGGCCTTCCACCACAGCCTCTTCCACTGGATCCCCTTCTTCGGCGCGCCCGCCATACCCCCCAACCAGTTCGACGCCTACTCCCTCCGCTCCGCCTACGCCCCAATGACCGCCCTCGCTGCCGACGTGCGCCGCGACGATCTCGACTTCGCCGCCCTCCGCCGCTTCACCGCGGAGTGGCGCCGCATCGCCCCCTACTACTACGGCGACTACTACCCCCTGCTCCCCTTCGACCGCACCGACCACACCTGGCTCGCCTGGCAATTCCACCGCCCCGATTCCGCCGACGGCCTCATCCAGGCCTTCCGCCGCGCCGACTCCCCCTTCGATTCAGCCCACCTGCCCCTCCACGCCCTCGACCCTCTCGCCGCCTACCAGTTCACCAATCTCGATACCCCCGATCAACCCACCCAACACACAGGCCACGACCTCATCGATCAAGGCCTCCCCCTCCAAATGCATCAACAACCCCAGGCCGTCATCCTCATCTACCAGCAACAAACCCCTACTCCGCATTAACCCCCGCCGCCTCGCCTCGCCCCTCACGGCACCTGCGCGAAATGTGCCTCATACACCGCCCGGCACGTCTTCAGCTCCGCGTCGCTCATCCCGATGTAAGGCGGCAACACCCGCGGCGAGAATTCCGGATCCACCAGCCACACAAACGTCTTGTCATAGCTGCCGTCGATCATCGTCCGCCCGCAGTGCGCGTACAGCAGACTGTGCACGTCGTTGAAGAATCGAGCCAGCCGGAACACCTCCGGCATATCCCCCCGCTTGCCCGCCTCATAGAAATCCCACGTCGTCTGCGGGAACAGCGCGTCATAGCTGCACAACAGGGAACACTCGCCGATCGTGCAGCCCAGCGCGTAGTTCCCCTCAAGGAAAAAGTGCTGCAGGTCACCCGCGTGATCCATCAGATTCTTCGTCCGATCGTAATCCGTCGAGCTGTTCTTCGTCGCCACCAGGTTCGGCACCGCGTCCGCGATCCGACGATACTCCGCCCCGCCGATGATCCGCCCCGCCCGCGGCAGGTTGTAATGCAGAAATCGACAATCCGGAAACGACCCGCACACCGTCTCGAAATACAACATCGCCTCCGACTCATCCAGTGTCCCCCACGTCGGCATCGAAATCTGAAACATCTCAATGCCTTGATCCCGCGCGAACTTGATCCGCTCGATCACCGTCTCCATCGACAGGCTGATCACCCCGATCTGCGGGTCCAGCCCCTTGCCCACCGTCTGCTTCGCAAATGCCTTAACGACGTTCGCAAACCGCCCGTCGCTCATCGCATAACCTTCCCCCGCCGTGCCCATCAGGTAGATGCATCTGTAATTCAGATCGATCGCGCCTTGCACGTGCCGCTCGAAGCTCGCCTCATCCAATTGCCAGTCGTCCGTCCACGGAATCATGCACGCCGCGAGATTGTTCTGCGGATATCGCGTTTGAAACTTTGCCATCGTGATGCCCTCTCTGACCGGGTGCCGGCCACTCAAATCTCAACGCACAACACGCCCTACCTTAACACCCTTTACCCCGCCTGCCCCATCAACTCACCCAATCGCCCGCGATCCAGCCTGATCCCCAGCCCCGCCGCCCGCGTCGGTGTCACCGCCGCCCCCGCCACCGGCGGCTAACCAACAAACAGCGGCCTCGGCGCTTCGGGCATCTCAAACCAGCACGGCTGCGGAAAGTGTTCCAGAATCGAACAACCCATCGCCACCGAAAAATGCAGATGCGGTATCGAATACGTGTGACAGATCACCCGTAACCCGCGCTCCGCCGCCATCGCCCCGATCTTCCGTGCCTCGGTGAACCCGCCGCACCGGTGCACGTCCGGCTGCACGATGTCCAACGCCTCCGCGTCAAACAACTGCTCGAATCCAAACCGCGTGAACTCGTGCTCGCCCCCCGAAATCGGAATCTTGCTCGCCCTCCGTAACTTCGCATACCCCTTAATGTCGTCCGGCAACAGCGGCTCCTCGATCCACGCCAGATCCAGTGGCTCCAGCCGCTTCACCATCTCGATCGCGTAATCCACGTCCCATCCCATATACGCATCCAGCGCCACCCCGATCTCCCCGCCCACCGCTTCGCGAATCACCCGTGCGTGATCGAAATTCCGCGCCATCCCCGCCTCCCCGTCCGCCGGCCCGCACGCGAAACGCCCCTTCATGTCGCGATACCCCGTCTCCACATAGCCCCGCGCCTCCGCCGCCACCTTCTCCGCGTCCACCGGGTGCAACGCCGACGCATACAACCGCATCGAAACATCCGCCGCCCCGCCCAACAGCTCATACACCGGCTTCCCCTCCACCTGACCCATCAAATCCCACATCGCAATGTCGATCGCGCTCATCGCCTCCAGCGCCGCCCCCTTCCGCCCGTACGGAATCGACGACCGATACATGATGTCCCACACCCGTTCATGGTCGAACGCCGACGCCCCCGCCACAAACCGCTCCAGATGCTCGTCAATAATCACCTGTGCCGCGCGGCAACCGTCCTCGCACCAGCCCAGCCCCTCCCGCCCGTCCGCCCCTGTCAACACCACCACCGTCATCGCCGGGTTCCAATACCAAGATCCATAACGCTCTCGATGTTCCGCGTACATCGACAGCGGCGTCACCAGCGGCAAATCCTTCTCCCGATCCCACAATGCCGCCCACAGCGAAACCGGAATGTGATACGTATCGATGCGTGCAATCTTCATGCGCTCACGTGTCCCAATTCTCGTGATCCAAATCCGTCAAAGCTTCCCGTCCGCGTACGCCGCCAGCCGCACCGGGTCATACGCCGGCAGCACGATCGCCCCCGATCGCCGCAGCAGATCATACGCATGCGCGATCTCCTCCATGTCCTCCGCCACGCCCAGCGGAATGTGCTTCTCAACATTGTCGTAATGAAACGCGACGTCCGTGATCGCCACCGTCCCCCGCGCCGTCTCCACCCACACAATACCGCTTTCCGGATGATGCCCGCCCACCCGCGTCGCCCGCAGTCCCGGCAGAATCTCCTGCTCATCATCCAGCAGCTCCACCCGGTCCCACGCCTCTGTGTTCAGGTAATTCAACGTCTCATCCGGAATCGCCGCCGCCCGCGCCGCATGCGCCGTCTTGAGCCGCGGGGCGCAGAACGCCGCCCACCCCGCGCGACTCATGCAAATCCGCGCGTTCGCAAACGCCTCCACGCCCCCCACCGTGTACGCCTGCAGCGGCGTCAGAATCACCGTGTCCACATCCGCCGCCGCGATCCCCAATCGCTTCAAGTGCGCATCCAGCGTCTGCTCCGCCCCCCGCACCGGCCGTCCCTGCGCTCCCCCCATGTACGCCTCCCAACTGTCCGCCAGCGCCGCCATGTCCGCCGGCAACCCCGTGTTGATCACCACCGTGTTCACCGCGCTGCGCAACACGAAAACCGGAAACACCAGATCGATCCAGTCCTCCCATCGGCTCATCCAGAACACCTCAGGCCCCCGCACCTGCGACGTCGCGTTTACACAGATATCAATCGAATAGCTCATGCCCATTCCCCATCACTGCATGTTCACAAACATGCCCCCGTCGATCAGCAAAAATGCGCCGTTCAAATAACGCGCCGCGTCGCTCGCCAGAAACACAATCGGATCCGCGATGTCCTCCGGTTGCGCGATGCGCCCCAACGGAATCCGACCCGCCAACTGCGCCGCGATCTCATCGTAATCCGGCAGAATCCGATTCATGTCCGTGTCCACCTCGCCCGGCCCAACCGTGTTGCACGTCACCCCGTGCGGACCCAACACGATCGCCAACGATTGCATCAGCGAATGCAAACCGCTCTTCGTCGGACAGTAAGGCGTCTGATACGAACCGCCCACTAGCGCGCTGACCGAACTGACCGTAATGATCCGTCCTCCCTCGCCCTGCCTCACCAGATGACGCGCCGCCTGCTGACTGCAAACAAAAGCCCCACGCAGATTCACCGCGTGCACCCGATCGAACAACTCAAGCGGCATCTCCAGAAAATCCGCGCTCGGACAAATCCCCGCGTTGTTCACCAGAATGTCGATGCGGCCGAACTCCTCCACCGCCCGATCCACCAACCCCCGCGCCGACGCCTCATCCGAAATGTCCGCCTCATGCGCCACCGCCCGACCCCCCGCCTCCGTAATCGCATCCGCCACCCCCTGCCCCGCGTTCGGCTGGTCCAGATCGCGATCCGCCTCCCCGCAGTAATTCACCACCACCGCCGCGCCGTGACGCGCCAGCGCCAGACACGCCGCCCGCCCGATCCCTCGCGATCCCCCTGTCACCACCACAATCCTGCCGTCAAGGTCCTGTGTCGCCATGGTTCGGTTCCCATTGGATCGGCGCAAGCCGCCGCGCGTCACGGCACACGCCAGAACGTCCCCACGATGCCCGTCGTGCCCTGGCGCTGCATGTACGTCGCGGTAAAGACCGTCCCGTCATCCAACTCGATCGACGAGGTGTACCCCAGGTCCCAGTTCACCGCGTCCCGCACCACATACTCCGTCTGCCCCCAACTGCGTCCACCATCGGCACTGATCGCCGCGCGAATGCCATGCGGCTTCGACCGTCGACCATAACTCAACACCAGCCGACCGTCGCGCAACTTCAGCAGCCGCGGGCACGCCCCGCTCAAAATCCCCGTCGCCTCCGGCGCCGACCACGTCCGCCCGCCATCGGCCGATTCATTCCACCAGAACACCTCCCGCGACCGCCCAATTCGATGCATCGCCAAAATCCGCCCCGGCTCAATCTCCATCAACGCCGGCTCGCAAAAATCGCCCGACGGCCCGCCACCCGCGATCACCACCGGCCCCGTCCACGTCTCGCCCCGATCCTCCGAGCGATACAACAACGATGAAATCACACCGTCGCCGTTCACCTGCCCGTACACCGGCACCAGCAACGCCCCATCCGATGCATCAATCGGCGCTCCGCACGCCATCGCCCCCTCGCCCACCAGCGTGATCCGGTCCGGCCGCCACGTCAGACCGTAGTTGCTGCTCCACATCCAGAAATCGCCCGGCGTCCGGAACGGATACTCATCACCATCATGCGGCGGAAGCCCCGCCCGATCCCCTTCATGCTCCGGCGACACCTCGTGCCACGCCAAAATCCCTGCCACCTTCCCGTCCCCAAGGTAGATCGGCGCGAATTCCTGCCCGCCCCCCGCGCCCAATTGCGTCGCGTTCACCGCATCCCACGTCCGACCCAGATCCGACGACCGCATCACCGTGATCACCGATCGCATGTGCGTATGCCGAATCCCCCCCGCATGCACCGGCGCCTGCCGAAATGCCATCAAAAGCTCGTCGCCGTCCAGTCGGATCACGTGCGGAAACGCCGTGTATTGCTCCGGATCGAACAGAATGTCGATCTGTTCCGCCTCGCCCAGATGCTCAACTCGATTCTCGGTCATGTC
Organism: Planctomycetaceae bacterium; assembly: GCA_002685935.1. Taxonomy (GTDB): domain Bacteria; phylum Planctomycetota; class Phycisphaerae; order Phycisphaerales; family Zrk34. The sequence continues at coordinate 12,969 of NYZD01000002.1, forward strand.
TCATGCTCCACTCACGACGTCCAAACAAACAAGCATAACATCTCGCCCTCCGGCCCGCCCCTTCAACGATTCGCTCGATCCTGTTACGCTCAACGCCCCCGCCGCCATGCGCATCACCATCACCAACGCCGAACGCAGCGCCCAGTCGATGGCTCGCGACAAACTCGCCGCCGCCGTCCAATCCATCCGCGAACTCGGCTGCGTCATCCTCGAAAACGCGATCGACCGCGAACCACTCGACATCCTGCGCGACAAAATGACCGACGACACCCACCAGATCCTCGCCGCCCAAAACGCCGGCCGCGACGTCGTCGGATGGAAGAAGGGCCATCTTCAGCAACGCCCCCCGCCCAATCTCCCCTATGTCTTCCGCGATATCGTCGCCAACCCCCTCATCGTCCAGGTCACCCGCGCCGTCCTCGGCGACGGCCTGTTCAATGCCTTCTACTCCGGCAATACCAACGTCCCCGGCTCAGATCCCCAACCCATCCACCGCGACGCCCGTTCCCTCTGGACCGACAACGACCTCGCCCACCCCGCGTCCACCCTCGTGGTCAACATCTCCCCCATCGATGTGCACGCCGACAACGGCAGCACCGAAATCTGGCCCGGCACGCATCTGCTCTGTGGCGAGCCCAATGAACAAGCGATCTCTCAACGCCGCACCGTTGCCCCACCGACCCGCGTCACCGCTCCTGTAGGCAGCGCCGTCATCCGTGACATCCGCCTCTGGCATCGCGGCGTGCCCAACACCTCCGATCAAATCCGCCACATGATCGCCATGGTCCATCAGATCCAATGGTTCCGCCGCGTCCACACCCTCCCCTTCCAGACCGGCTGCGAAAATCAGTTCGCCGACTCCCCCCTCGACCCCAACGCCGAATTCATCAACGACCTCATCGACTACCTCTTCGGCCCGTTCCACACCCATTCCTGATCGAAACGCACCTCCCCCGGCGCGCCGACCGCCCTCCGCCGACCTACGATCAAATCATCGACCGATATAATCGCCCAGCCCCCTCCGCGCCCCCCGCAAGGAGAAATATCCCTTGTCCGATCGACCTACCACCCTCGGCCAACTCAAGTCCACCCGCTACCAGCCCAGCACCGTCAAGGCCGAACTGCGACGCAACATGATCGCCGCCCTCCGCGACGGCACCCCCATGTTCCAGAATGTCATCGGCTTCGACAAAACCGTCATCCCCCAAATCATCAACGCCGTCCTCGCCCAGCACGACATCATCCTCCTCGGCCTCCGCGGCCAGGCCAAAACCCGCGTCGCCCGCCAGCTCACCGCACTCCTCGATGAATTCATCCCCATCCTCCCCGACTTCCCCCTCAACGAAGACCCCCTCGCCCCCGTTTCCGACGGCGCCTTCAAGTTCATCGAGAAGCACGGCGACGAGACCCCCATCGCCTGGATCCACCGCGACCAACGCTACAACGAAAAACTCGCCACCCCCGACGTCTCCATGTCCGACCTCATCGGCGATCTCGATCCCATCAAAGCCGCCAACCTCAAACTCGACCTCTCCAACGAACAGGTCATCCACTTCGGCATCATCGCCCGAACCAACCGAGGCCTGTTCTGCATCAACGAACTGCCCGACCTCTCCCCCCGCATCCAGGTCGGCCTGCTCAACATCATGGAAGAACGCGACATCCAGATCCGCGGTTTCCCCGTCCGACTCCCCATGGACCTGCTGATGATCTTCACCGCCAACCCCGAGGACTACACCAACCGCGGCTCCATCATCACCCCCTTGAAAGACCGCATCGAATCCCAGGTCCACACCCACTACCCCACCAACCTCGAAGACGCCCTGTCCATCACCACCCAGGAAGCATGGGTCGGCCGGGACTCCGGCGTCCACGTCCACGTCCCCGCCTTCCTCCGCGAAGTCGTCGAGGAAGTCGCCTTCGCCGCCCGCAAAAGTGAATACCTCGACCAATCCTCAGGAGTCAGCGCAAGACTCCCCATCGCCCTGCTCGAGAACGTCGTGTCCAACGCCGAACGCCGAGGTCTCCTCTCCGGTGAACAAACCGTCTGCGTCCGACCCGTCGACTTCCAACCCGCCGTCAGCGCCATCACCGGCAAGGTCGAACTCGTCTACCAGGGCGAACAGGAAGGCGCCCTCAACGTCGCCCGACACCTCGTCGGCCGCGCCATCAAGGCCGTCTTCGACCGCGTCATGCCCGAGGTCAAGGAAGAAGACCCCGGAGAAGAAAATGTCTTCGGCCCCTACAAACCCATCCTCGACCATTTCGCCGAAGGCAAACGCGTCCAACTCGGAGACCTCGTCGACGCCCGCGCCACCACCACCATCCTCCAATCAATCCCCAGCCTCAAACAAATGGCCGACAATCACGTCCCCATGGAAAAACCCGATCTCGAAAGCGTCGCCGCCATGGAACTCGTCCTCGAAGGCCTCCACCAATCCCGCATGCTCGGCAAAGACGAAGTCGACGGCATCCACAACTACTACGACCTTCTCGGCGACATGATCGAAGATATGGAAAAAGACCTGAAATAATTCATGATCGCCGCATGCAAATGCGACGCGCCCGCTTACCTCAAAGACCTGATTTATGATCTTCGAATACTCCAAATGGGACGCCACCCGCGCCGCCTTCCAGCAGCGCCTCGATGAGTTAATGAAGCTCTTCCGCTGGCTCCTGAACCGCGCCGCCGGAGACGCCGACACCGCCCTCGATTGGCTTGACCACCTCGCCGAGAAGTACGGCCTATGGGGCGACGGCATCGACCGCGATGAGTTCGAAAAACAACTCCGCGAAACCGGCGAAGTCGAACGCGATGCCGCCGGCTCACATTCACTGACCCACAAAGGCGAACGTGCCATGCGCTCCGTCGCCCTCAAAGATCTCTTCGGCGAACTCCGGAAATCAGGCGGTCCCGGCGAACACCGCGCCCGACACACCGGCTCCGGCGGCGAGCCCGAACCCTTCGTCAAACCCTACACCTTCGGCGACGACCTCTGGTCCATCGCCGTCACCCCCACCATCACCAACGCCGTTCGCCGATCCTTCGAACGCGGCGAAGACGACATGACCATCCAGGAAGAAGACCTGATGGTCCACGAAACCCAGGACAACACCCAGTGCGCCACCGCACTGCTCGTCGACTGCTCACACTCCATGGTCCTCTACGGCGAAGACCGCATGTCACCCGCCCGGTCCGTCACCATGGGCCTCGTCGAAATGATCCAGACCCGATTCCCCCGCGATCGACTCCACGTCATCGCCTTCGGCGATGACGCCGTCGAAGTCCCCCTCGCCAAAGTCCCCTACCTCAGTTGGGGTCCCTACCACACCAACACCAAAGCCGCCCTCGAAATGGCCCGCGAACTGCTCACCCGCAGCCGCTGCCCCAACCGACAGGTCTTCATGATCACCGACGGCAAACCCACTGTCCTCGACGAAGGCGGACACCGCTACATCGACGCCGGCTGGCTCAACCCCCGCATCATCAACCGCACCCTCGATGAAGCCGGCCAGTGCAGACGCAAAGGCATCTCCATCACCACCTTCATGATGACCGACGACCCCGTCCTTACGAAGTTCGTCGAGCAACTCACCGAGATCAACCAGGGCCGCGCCTACTACACCGGCACCGGCAAACTCGGCCAGTTCCTCATGGTCGACTACCTCCAAAACCGAAAACGCAACGTGCGCTAGCCTCGACATGTCCAGACCATTCCCCGCGCTGAACGCCGCATGTAAATGCGGCGCATCTCCGACCCAAACCCCCTCCGCTCTTCACCCCCGATTCCACGCCCCCGCCCCATACACCGCCGCCTCCCCCAGATCGTCCGCGATCCTCAATAGCTGATTGTACTTCGCGTTCCGATCGCTCCGGCACGGCGCGCCCGTCTTGATCTGCCCGCAGTTCGTCGCCACCGCGATGTCCGCGATCGTCGCGTCCTCCGATTCACCCGACCGATGGCTCAGCACCGCCGTAAATCCGTTCCGGATCGCCAGGTTCACCGCCTCGAACGTCTCGCTCAGCGTCCCGATCTGATTCACCTTCACCAGAATCGAGTTCGCGCAATCCGTATCGATGCCCTTCTGCAAAAACTTCGAGTTCGTCACAAACAGATCGTCGCCCACCAGTTGCACCTTGTCGCCCAGCCGTTCGTTCAGCATCACCCAGCCCTTCCAGTCATCCTCCGCCAGCCCGTCCTCGAGCGATCGAATCGGATACTTCTCACACCACTTCGCCCAATAGTCGACCATCTCCGCCGACTTCCACACCTTCTTCGGATTCGATTTGAAAAACACATACCCCCGCTTCTGCTTGTTCCACATCTCCGACGTCGCCGGGTCCAGCGCGATGAACACCTGCTTCCCCAACTCGTACCCCGCCAGCTCCACCGCCTCGCCGATCACCTTCAGCGCATCCTCATTGTCCTTCAGGTCCGGCGCGAACCCGCCCTCGTCGCCCACCGCCGTCGACAGCTTCCGCTTCTTGAGCACCTTCGCCAGCGTGTGATAGATCTCCACCCCGCACCGCAGCGCCGCGCCGAAATCCTTAAACCCCCACGGCTGAATCATGAACTCCTGAAAATCCACGTTGTTATCCGCGTGCTTCCCTCCGTTCAAAATATTCATCATCGGCACTGGCAGCGTCTTCGCCGCCGATCCCCCCAGATACCGGTACAGCGGCAATCCCGATCCCTCCGCCGCCGCCCGCGCCGTCGCCATCGACACCGCCAGGATCGCGTTCGCCCCCAGCTTCGCCTTGTTCGCCGTGCCGTCCAGATCGATCATCAACTGATCGATCATCTCCTGCTCGCGCGCATCGATCCCGATCAGCTCCGGCGCGATCACGCCGTTCACATTCGCCACCGCCTTGCTTACCCCCTTGCCGCCCCACTTCGTCTTGCTCCCGTCGCGCAGCTCGCACGCCTCATTCACCCCCGTCGACGCCCCCGAGGGCACGATCGCCCGCCCGATCACGCCCCCCGCCAGCGCTACCTCCGCCTCCACCGTCGGATTGCCCCGGCTGTCCAGCACCTGACGCGCGTAAACCATGTCAATCTCAAAGCTCATGGCTGATCCTTCTTTTCGTTGAAGTTGAACATCGCCTCACGCGCAGTGTATCACCTGACCTGCCTCGGGCAACGCACCCCACCCCGCGCACGCCCCGCCAAACCCGCGCCGCGTTGGCCGGTGCCTCCCACTACGATATGATCGACCCCAACCTTACCGGAGCCGCCGCCATGAAATCCCCCGCGCCATCCACGCGATTCGTGCCGACCGCCCTCATCGCCCTCACCACCCTCGCCCTCACCGCCTGCACCCCCACCAAAACCTCCGACGACGACGTCATCGTCATCAAGGAACAGCAACTCGACGCCTTCCTCGCCCAGGACCGCACCGTCCTCATCGACGTCCGCATTCCCGAGCGCTATGCCGCCGGGCACATCCCCGGCGCCATCAACATCCAGGTCCCATTCATCGAATCCCAAGACCCAAGACTCACCGACGCCAAGGTCCTCATCGTCTACGCCGGCGGCTGGCGGGATCCCCTCTCCCGCGCCGCCGCCAAACGGCTCTACCGCCTCGGCTACTCCAACATCTATGAATTCAAGGGCGGCATCGACCTCTGGGAACGCATGGACCGAAGCGTCGTGCTCGGACTACCCGCCGATGCGTCACGAGCCGAAACCAACCGCTGAGCGCGCGATCCACCCAAAAAGGAACCAACCCGCCGATGAAGGACTTCCGCCTCGCCCTCGTCGCCCACCAAAGCCCGCTTGGCAAGACCGCCGACAACCTCGACGCCGTGGAAACATGGACCCGCAAAGCCGCCCGACGCGGCGCCCATCTCGTCGCCCTGCCCGAACTCAACATCACCGGCCACGGCGGACACGTGTCCATGATCGAACCCGCCCAGACCCTCCCCGACGGCCCCGCCTGCCAGCGTCTCATCCAACTCGCCGCCGAACTCAACGTCTACATCTCCGCCGGCATCGCCGAACGTGACCACCCACACATCTACAACACCCAGTTCGTCGTCGGCCCCACCGGTTTCCTCGGCAAGCAACGCAAAATCCATCTCTCCCGAGATGAATACTTCCTCTTCAGACACGGCACCGACCTGCCCGTCATCGAACTGCCTTTCGTGAAGCTCGGCACCGTCATCTGTTTCGACAACCACATCCTCGAACTTGCCCGCTGCCTCGCCCTCGACGGCGCCGAACTCATCCTCGCTCCCCACGCCGGCCGTTTCTTCTCCCCCTACCCGCGCACCCCCGCCGCCCGCAAACGTGTCGTGCAAAAACTCAAGCGCGAATGGAATCTCGTCCAGGCCTGCCGCGCCTACGACAACGCCTGCTACACCGCCGCATGCAACACCGTCGGCCGATCCGCCCAGTCCATCAAAAACGTCGAAGCCAATCACGCCGGTTCCGCCATGGCCTGGGATCCCCTCGGCAACATCATCGGCCAAACTCCCACCGCCGACTTCCGCGAGCAAATGCTCATCGTCGATCTCAAAGCCGCCGCCCTCCACAAACGGCGCAACGATGTCTGCCTCCCCCTGCGCGTCCGTCGACCTGAAGTGTACACCCCGCTGACCCGACCCACCGCCTGATCACATCAACGCCCTTAGCGCCCGCCCACCGTCAATCCCGTCACCTTGTCCCCCTCGCCCGCCGCGATTTTCTCCGCCCCGCTGCCCAGCTCACCGATCGGGTCCGGCGGCGCGATGGCCACCGTCTTCTGGCCCAACTGCACCTCACCGCTCCGCACCCGCGCCTCGAACCCGCGGCACTCCGCCAGCAGCGCATCGAGAATCTCCGCCTCCGGCACGTTCGCCACCTTCTCCCCCTGCACGTAAATGATCCCCCGACGATCGCCCGCGAAAATCGCCACGTCCGCCCCCTCCGCCTCGCCCGGACCGTTCACGATGCATCCCATCACCGCCACCTTGATCGGCAACTCGATTTCCTCGGCCAACTTCCGACGCACCTCCTGCACCAGCGTGAACAGATCCACCTGAATCCGTCCGCACGTCGGGCACGCGATCAGGTCCACCCCCTTCCGTTCACGCAAACAAAGGCAGTAAAGCAACTCCAGCGCATCCTCCACCTCATACACCGGATCGTTCGCATACGAAATCCGGATCGTGTCCCCAACCCCGCTCGCCAGCAGATGGCCCAGCGGCACCACCGAACGGATCGTCCCCGTCTCCCGCGGCCCCGCATGCGTCACCCCCAGATGCAGCGGATAATCAAAACGCTTCGAAATCTCCGTGTACGCATCGATCACCAGATCCGGGTCCGGGCTCTTCGCCGAAATCGCGATGTCGTGGAAATCGCGCCCGTCGAAGATGTCCAGGTACTCCTCCAGCTTCGTGATCATGATCGCCAGAAAGTGCCCGTGCTTGTTATTCGAGAACACGCCCCCCAGCTCCTTCAGCCGCTTCTGCTTGTCCTTCCGCTCGATGATCGACCCCTCGTTCACCCCGATGCGGATCGGCAGACCCCTCTCCTTGCACGCATCGATCACCTGCTCCACCTGTTTGCGATCCTGAATGTTCCCCGGATTCAGCCGAATCTTGTGCCCCCCCGCCTCGATCGCCTCCAACGCCCGTTGAAAATGAAAATGAACGTCCGCCACGATCGGTACCCGCACCTGCGGCAGAATCTCCTTCAGCGCCGCCGTGTCCTTCCGCTCCGGCACCGCCACCCGGACCACCTCCGCCCCCGCCGCCGCCAACCGATTGATCTCCGCCACGCACCCATCGACATCATGCGTGTAACCCGACGTCATCGTCTGAACCACGATCGGCGCATCGCCCCCGATCCGCACGTAACCGTGCGCATCATCCCCCAGCGTCAACTGACGTGTCTTGCGCCGCTGCAGCATCGAAAATCCCGCCTGTAACGATCGTGACGGCCCAACCCAAACGCGCCGCATGATAGCCACCCCTCTTGCCCCCAGCCAACGTTTCGACTTCCCATCAACCCCCAATCCTGCGTTATCCGGACCCCCGCGCCCTCCTCCCAACACTGGCTGCGCCGTTTTTCCCACGAACGGACCCCGCCCCCTGCCAAGTCCAACCCCCATATGACCGATGACAAGCGCGTTCCCAATGGAGCATCCAGCGGTGGCGGCACACCTCAATCAGAGAATCGACGAGTCGGCTTCACAGTGTGTCGATACGCTTCGGCTCAGCCCCGAAGACTGCCGCAGTCTCATCGACCAACTGGATCTCGAAGGCGAACATGCTCAATCCAATGACCTGCGGATTGACAATCGAGTCGCCTTTGATGCGCCATCCGGATCCGTGCTGAAAATCCAACACCCCGGTGGCTCCGATGCGTTCTACCTTGTACGCCCCCGCAACATCAGTCGCACCGGCATCGGATTCCTCCGGAGCAACAGGTCGCAGGTTCGAATCCTGCCGCGGATATTCCGTAGTGACAAGGGGTTGCATCGAATCGCGATCCGGGGGCCACACGGCCGTTTTGCAGTTGTTTTGCAAATGGGCCGGCGATTGGGGGTTCCGAGACGCCCGGATCGCCGGCATTGTGCCCTCCTCAGCCATCCGCCGGTACAGCTCCTCGGGGACCTGCAGATAATGCCGTGCCGACACCGAAATGTCATGACCCATCCAGGCGCTCACGACATATTGCGGATACGCCTGCGCCCAGTCCGTCTCGCAGTTGCGACGCAGCACCTGGTACGGCGCAGACCAGGGCTCCAGACCCGCCCGCCGGACGATCGAATCGAACCGCCTGCGAAAACTCGATCGACTGACATCCCCGACCGATACGACGTACGTGTCGCCGGCCGTCGCCGCTTCGTACGCCTCGATCAATAACGTCTGCAGCCGGGGCTCCAGCGGAACCAGCCGCCGCTTGCCGGTCTTCTGCGCGATCACCGAGATACGATTGGCGGTCCAGTCGACTCGGCCCCATTGAAGATCCAGAGCCTCCCCCACGCGCAGGCCCGCAAGTCGGCAGAGGCCCGGCAGCACCCGCCAGCCGGCGTTCGGGCAGGCGTCGAACAAAGTCTCCAGTTCTTCGGCACTGACGTACCGCCAGTCCTTGTCCCGCTCGATCGCCTTTCCGAAGGCGGTCGGCTCGGACTCTTGCGTTTCCGGTTGCCCGTCGCAATCGCAACTGCCCGCGCCGTACGATCCACGCAACGTCGTTGTCGCGCACCGACGCCTTGAGAGATCGCTTCTTGTCCTGATTCTGACCGTTGAGCATGTCCGGCCCGATGCGGATCAAACCCGCCTCGAACGTCGAGCGTCGGTCGTCCGCCGACACCAAAAGGCAAATCGCCTGCGCGCGGGCCGCCTCTTGAGGGATCATGAACGTGCGGGAGATCGACCACTTCACGTCGAACTCCAACGAAAGTCCGGCCTCGGCGTCCGTCCAGACGTAATCGAACACATTCCCGTGCGGCAATTCGAGCCGATGTCGAATCAGTTGCTCGACCTTGAAACCGAGGAACGTCTTCTCGACTTTGTCGACGTCGGCCGATGCGATGTCGATTCGGCCCGTGATGCGACCGTCGAGGATGACGTCGATCGCTTCGCGGATCGCGTCGCCTATTTGATCGACCCGGTCGCCGTTCTTAAGGTATTCAAACAGTGCCGCCAACTCGCGATCCGGTGTCGCGTTGACTTGCTCGGGCGTTCCGGAAATTGCAGGTCGGTCCGACATCAGTTAGGTCCGTTTGGATGGATCGACTCGACAAGCAAACCCGAAGCGCGTTGATGGGGCGCATTCACAGCCGGAATACGAAGCCCGAACTGACGTTGCGAAAGATGCTGTATCGCATGGGCTATCGATATCGTCTTCATCGGGCCGATCTGCCCGGCTCGCCCGACATCGTGTTCCCCGGAAGGCGCAAGGTGATCTTCGTTCACGGGTGCTACTGGCATCGACATCGGTGTCGGCGGGGTCGGTCGATGCCGACTACGCGTATTGCCTTCTGGGATGAGAAGTTCACGCGCAACCGAGAACGCGACCGAACGGCGCGCCGCCGTCTTCGCCGGTCGGGTTGGGCCGTATTGGTGGTCTGGGAATGTCAGCTGCGTGACCTCGATCGCGTCGCACGTCGGTGCGTGGAGTTTCTGGGCGTCGAATGAAACCACACCGCTCGGGTCTTCGTTGACGTTTTTGGGCGGCCCGTCGCTTGTGCAGGCCCGTTCACCCGTCGACAAGACCCGTGTCGAAATAGACATCGACGTTATCGACGTTGACGGTCCAGCCCGATTCGGACCGCTTTGGATCGCCGACGGAGGCGTAATGCATCCGTCGATGACACGTGGCGCAAAGGACCACGACATACCCGGATGTCAGGCATTCGGCGGGCGGCTTCTTGGCGAGGTGGAACAGGTGGTGGACCTCACAATATTGCCTGCCGTTGCTCTTGCGAAATCCGGGATATCCGCAAAGCTGGCAGCGGTGACCGCGGTCCTCCTTGACGGCATTCGTCACCGAAGAGGGTCGCTCATATTGCTCGATCCATCGTTGGATCTTCCGGAGTTTCGGGGCGCTTGGGCGACCCGCCTGGGCCGTCGCCAGCTCGCGTTGTAGGCGATCGACATGGTCGCGCGGCCCGTCGATGTTCAAGTTTGGCGATTCAATCCCTCCTGCCGATACGAGCTGAGCGATCAGTCCGTCGTGGATCTCCCGTAAGCGTCGTCTCTTCGGGCAGGCGCTGGACGACCTGCGGATCAGCCATGGCGCCCGATCCGATATACCGGCTCTGGCCAAGGAACTGATAGCACTCGGCCACGGCGAACCATGACGTGGGATTGGCGGCCCACTGCGCCGACAGTTGAGCGAGGTAATCTCTGATGCGCTGCGAACCCGACTGGAACCCGGCGATCTTCTGTGTGGTGGTCAGTGGCGGCATGTCGGCTGATGTCTCCTATCGCATGATGCGGTAAGTCACGGTGAGGACGCTGGTGAACTGACGCAGTTGGTCGACGTGCTCGGGTGCGTAGACCGGCGCGTTCTCTGTCCTGATCCACACGGCTTTGGCACTCGGCGGATGTTTGAGTTCAAGCGTCCCGAACCGCAGGTGATCGGCGAGTTCCTCGACAAGCGTCATCAGGGCATCGAGCTCGTCGGTTTCTTTTCCATTCACGGTTAATCGATGTTGGACGCCGATATCGATCGCTACGTCACGCTGCTCACGCGTCCGATCTGGGGTCGCGTCGGTGAGCAGGTGCGCAAGCTGGCGCTGCTCTACGCGATCAGCGCCAATCACGAATCGCCCAGCATCGATCAGGCCGCAGTGCAGTGGGCGTCGCAATTTATGATGCACCAGACGCGGCGGATGCTGTTCATGGCCGCCAGTCACGTCGCGGACAACCCGTTCCACGCTGACTGTCTCAAGTTGAAGGAGAAGCTCCGTGGAGCGCCCGGCCGACGTTTGTCGCACAGCGTGCTGCTCAAACGCATGAAGCTCAAGGCCAAATACTTTCGTGAGCTCATCGACACGCTGGTGCAGCAAGGTGAGGTCAAGGTCGTCACCACGCCTCGGGCCGGCAGTCCGGTCGTCGAATACGAGCTCATAGAGGGGGTGAAATGAGGGTGAGACGTGGTGAAACCAGCCCGTTTTTCGGTGGTCAGGTGTCTCTGGTTTCGCCCTGGCTTCACCGCCCAAAGGTGAAACGTGAAATCACCATATATATAGAAAAAACAACAACTTCTCTTCTCCTTTCTCTCTTTCACCCCCCTGCGCTCGCGCATCACTTAAATGCCTGTATACGTGTATTAGGGGGTTGGTGAAAGGTGAAGCCTGCCGTGGGATCGTGTCTGGCGGACGGTGCGTCAAATGGGGGTATGACGAGCCGTCCACACTGCACGCGCGCTTTAGAGGCCGTTCTCGGCATCCGACGATCTGGCACGAATCCGATTCAGAAGCACCGAGAGCGCGCCGCGAATCCATCAAGTTGTTACATCTGACGTTTCATCGTGTTGGCAAGGACCGGCTTGCAGCGGCAGATGCGACGTTCGTCGCGGTTCACGTGGAGGAATTGGACGCGGCGGCGCCGGAGGTGTGAGTCTTGACAACCCACCGGATTGAGGAGCGGGTTAGAATAGATTCCACGCCAACCGCGAGCGCTTGAAAGTATCGGAGCTACCATGCGATACCTTGTCAAGGGCCTCGACCGCGAAGATGGTAAACCCATTGAGGTCACGATTGACGCCCTCAGCGAGAACGATGCGATCCATAAGGCCGCCGATCAAGGGATTGTCGTCGCCTCAGTTGAAAGATTCCTTGGGCCGCCGAGAGAGCCCCCAGTCGGACCCACGTACTTACACCCGACCTTCAACGTTTCGAACGACAAGGATCTCGTGCCGCACTATGTTGGCGGGTGCATGTTCACGCTGGTATTCAGCCTCACATGTATTGCCGCATGGGTTGCTTTTTCGTTTTGCATCGTCTGGATCGTCTTTGAGGCGATTCTGGCGGAGGAGATACCGGAGTTTACGCTCAGGCGCATCGTTAATTTGATTCTCGTTGGAGCTGGGATCATCTACATCGTGACGGTTATATCGGGTCCTGAACTTTACGGCGGATCACCCCACTGCTGCTCACGCAACCAGCGCTTGTAGGTCTTGATGCTGACGATTCGGAGTGTGTCCTCCACCCGATGATTGACCTCAGCGCCCATCTTCATCAGACGCATCCGCTCAACCGGATTGAGGATCAC
>NYZD01000003.1 GCA_002685935.1 Planctomycetaceae bacterium
TAGCACCGCAGCAACAGCAAAACGCCTTTGTTAGTCACGCACTACCACCGCAACAATTATTAGCCATGCACGAAGCATTACTTAAACAACCTTCGCCGCCCGCGTACTTGCTGATGAACTCAACAATGTTCGTTTCCAGCGCCAACACCGGCTGGATGCGACATCCCGTCAGCGTCTCCAGCCGGTCAATCGCCGGCAAAGACTGCGGCTCCGCCATCCCCACCGTCAGCACCTGACGCACCTTGAACATCGGAATCGCTTTGAGCCGCTTCGCCTCGTCCTCGGTGATCAATTCCATCAACGACGGATCGATCAAACCGTGACGCAAGTGACATCCCCGGATCCCCAGCGATTCGGCCAACATCCGCACCAGCGTCCCCGGATTGATCACCCCCTGTTCAACCAGGATCTCGCCCAGCATCGTGCCCGTGGCCTTCTGCTTCGCCAGCGCCTGCTTCAACTCAGCTTCGCTGACCGCGCCCTGTTCCAGCAGCGCGTCGCCAAGTCGCATTTTCGGCTGAACCTGATTCACAGAAAACTCCGCACGCCGCTGTTCACGTCCTCGTACTGCTCGAACTCACCTGCCAGATCCGTCAGATCCAGCACCTCGCGCAGCGTTTCGTTCGCCGCGCAGATCGTCAGCGTCTGGCCAAAATCCGCCATCGCTTCAGTTAGATCCAATAACACTTCCAGACCGCGACTGTCCGCGTACGGCACCGCCGACAGATCCACCACGAACCGCCCAAGCGACTGCGACATCACCCGCGAAACCCGCTCCTTGAACACCTCCGCGTCCGTGTCCGTCAGCGCACCATCCGGCTGGATCACCGTCACCGCGCCTTGTTGCTGCTCGTGAATCACCATCGGGATTTACGCCGCCTCCGCCGGCACCGGCAGCGACATCGTGAATACGCTGCCCTGATCGATCTCGGATTCCACCGTGATGTCCCCGCCGTGCAGTCGAATCACCTCGCGCGCCAGCGCCAAACCAAGACCTGATCCAGTGATCGTCGTGATCCGCTTGTCCTTTGCCCGATAGAACCGGTCGAATATGTGCGACTGATCCTCTTCGCTGATCCCGATACCGGTGTCCGAGACCGACACCAGAATCTGTTGGCCATCGACCGTCACTTCCAGTCGGATCGTCCCACCCTCCGGCGTGTACTTCAACGCGTTGCCCAGCAGGTTGTGCAGCCCCAGCGACACCTTGTCCCGATCCGCGCACAGCACCGGAATCTTCGGCGGCAAATCAAACTCAAGCGTGATCTGCTTCTCCTGAGCCTGAGGCGTGTAGTCGATCTCCATCTGATCGATCAGAACATCCAGCCGCACATCATCTTGCTGCAACTGACGCGCACCCGCCTCGATCTCCGCCATCGACAGCATGTCGCCCACCACACGCTCCAGCCGCCGCGCCTCGCCGTCAATCATGTTCAACGATCGACTCATCACCGACGGGTCAGGCTCCGCTTCATCAATCGCCGCATCCGTGTACAACAGAATGTTCGTCAGCGGTGTCCGAAGCTCATGCGTCACGTGCGTGACAAACATGTGCCGGGACTGCTCGGCAATCCGCTGCTGTGTGATGTCCTCAATGATCACCATCGCCTCAGCCACGTCCTCCCGGCGAACCGGGCGAACGATGAACCGAAGCACCCCGTCCGATCCGTTCTCGCCACGCTCCAACTCAATGATCGAACGCTGGCGACTCCGCCCGGACATGATCTGATCGATCGCTTTGCGGATCGATTCATCTTCAATCAATTCATCAACCAGCGCATGGGTCAGTTCATCACGTGATCGCTGAAGATATACCGCCGCCGCGCCGTTCGCGTACGTCACCTGCCGAGATTCATCAATCACCAACATGCCCTGCGGCAGCGCGTCGCACGCCGCGTTCAGGCCCGCGTGATCATCCGTCGATGAACGAACCGTCTGCACCGCGTTCTGAACCGTCAACTGACGGCGGAACTCTTCCCGCTGGGTCAGCAGTGTGTTCCACGCCGGCGCCTCAGGGCCCAAAGACTCGTCGACCCGCAACGAACCCGAATCGGTCTCCCCGTTGGCCACCGCGAACAGCGCATCCCGCACGTGACTGATCGCGCTCAATCGCTTTCGCACGCGATGGTAAACCAGCAGCATCGCACAGAGCGCCGCCAGCGTGACCCCCGCCAAGCCAAGTTCGAGCGTCGCCCCACCCGCCGTCGCCAATCCACTCGGCGCCGACAGCTCCAGCCACGCCCGGCCGCGCCCCGCCACATCCACCGGAACCCGCGCCGCAATCTGACCGTTTGTCCGTTCCACCGTCCCGTCATCGCCGCCTGTCGACCAGGTCTCCGGCAGCTCACGCGTCGTGATCAGTGAAGTCTCGGCATCCGCCACGATCTGCCCCGGACCAATCGTCACCCGGCAGTGCGTCAGATTGTTCTGACGACTCGTCTCGATCACGAAACGGCGCAGCGACGTCAGATCCTCCGACGCGATCATCTGCCCCGCCAGCTCCGCGATCATCAGCGAAACCGCGTTTACATGGCGCTCGGCCGCCTGATCCAGCGAAGCGTCACGATGATGCAGACTCCACCACCACGACACCGTGCACACCACGATCAGGATCGCCGCCACCGGCGCGCCCAACGTCGCCACCATCGCTTCACCACGAGAGATTGGGTTTGAGCCTTTCGGCCACCGTTTAAGGAATTGCAGATTCATCCGTTCTTCCATCTCCAGCGCGCACAGCGACACGCAAAATTGTCATCGGCCCGTTTGCCGCTGGATATAAGCGCCGGCCCGCCTTCCCGTCCGACCTCTCCGTCCCGCCGCCCAACCCATCGTCCGAGGTCTCGATAACCCCCTCCGCCCCGCCGCCGACCCCGTTCCCATGCCGACCATCGTTGGTCTTCAACCCCGGCGCCGGATCGGCCGATGCCAGATGCAGTCAGAAAATGAGTTGATCGTCATGAGACACCTGCCGTTGATCGCGGTCTTGGCCGCCGCTGGCGCCGCCATCCAGGGCGCCGCCGTGCTGTGGCGCGCCGCCCCAGGCGCGACCGAACTCGCTGACTACCGACAGGGACTCACCGCACTGTTCGTCAGTGGACTGCTGCTCGCAATCGCCGCATGGTTCCACCGCCTCGACCGACGCGCCGTCGTACCCGCCTCGCCCCAGACCGCGTCCGGCATGATCCTCGACCCCCAGGACGACCGTGTCTTCTACCTCGTCCAGTTCGACGTCGCCCAACTCAAACGCCGACGCCGCGCTCAGCTCGGACCCAACCCCGACGGCAACACCATCGCCGACTGGCTCACCCGCCGGGGCCTGATAAAGACCCCCGATGGCTGGCTGGCCGGCGAGCACGACCTGGCCCACTTCGAACGATCGGAAATCCGCTCCCAGCAGATGATGGCCAACCGCTCCAATGAGCTGAACCTCATGCTCAAACACCAGGCCGCCAAAATTTCATAAGTACCGCCACATCAGTGTAATACAACTAACTTCCGTCCATCGATGGGTCTCGTCGCCCGCGCGATGCCCCCGCTGGCACCGCCGATCGCGGCATCCCAGCAGGACGCCCGATGGGCCACGCAACAAAAAAAGTGCTCCGCGCCCCAGATTAGGGGTAGGCGGCCGGTGAACGTATTGGTAGAATCAGCCTGTTGTTACAGGCACTACCCGGGATCAGAAGCCGGCGATCGGGGCAACGTCGATCTGCCGACGTGATGTTTTCGCAGCAACGGGACGTGCTTGGAGGGCTGAATGAGAAACAGACACCACGCGTGTCATCGATGCCGCTCCGGCCATTCCCGCGCAGAGCCGGCCCCACTCATTTCATGTCCTCAGGAATTGCTGGTGTGATAGTGCCCGGTGAACGCCGCGCGACACATCGCGGTCGAACCGAACCACCCGATTATCGGACGCCCCGCTGTGCTGGGCCCGGTCCCGTAATCGGCCAGGTGAGAACGGCATGAACGACCGGTCCAAGTGGTGTACGCAATTCATTCCGGTCGCGATGATCCTCGCCGCCGCCTGCGCCGCCCCAACCGCCGCCGACGCCACCTCGGTGTCGCTCGCCGATCGCAACGCGACCATGCAGATCGATCTCGACGGCGGAGCCGGTATCTCCAGCTTCACCGTCGACGGAATCGAACAGATCAACCGCGAGTGGTTCTGGTTCCGTGTCGGCACCACCGGCCCCGAGATTCCCCTCGATTCACTCACGCTGTCCACACACAACCTCAGCGACGACGATTTTGACACCGGCGATGAACACCTCAACGCCATGTACACCGCCGCCCAGTACGACGTCGAGTACGACGTCCAACTGCTCGGATCCTCCACCGACACCGCCCTGTTCACCACGCGCTTCTTCTTGACCAACACCACCGCATCCATGCTCCAACTGAACCTCTTCCACTACGCCGACTACGAACTGGAGAACACCACGTCCGACAATCTGGTCGCCATCGCCGTCGCCACCGACATCATCGCGCGGCAGATCGAGCCCGATCGACAAATCAGTCATACCCCGCTCGTCGCCCAACCGAACCGCTACGAAGTCGATTTCGATCCCAACATCCTCAACCATCTCAACGACGCCGACGCCGACGACCTCAACAACGCCCTCGGCCCAATCGGCCCCGGCGACCTGTCCTACGCCCTCCAATGGGACCTGCACATCCCCGGAAACACCACCGCCCAGGTCACCTTCAATCAGCAGATCACCGTCGACCTGCCCACCGGCAACCCCGGCGACGTGAATCTCGACGGCGTCGTTGACGTCACCGACCTCGCCCTCGTCGGCGCTCAGTGGGGAACCGATGGCTCCGGCAGCCCCTTCAGTGCCGACATCGCCCCCCCGCCCAACGGAGACGGCGTCGTCGATGTCGCCGATCTCGCTCTCGTCGGCACCAACTGGACCGCCTCCGGTGGCCCCAGCCTCGGCTCGCCGGGCGCCGTCCCCGCACCCGCCGCCGGCCTGGCCGGTTACGCCCTGATCCTCGCCGCCGCCCTGCGTCGATCTCGCCGCGTTTGACTCCGCACATCTGACTCAATCCCCATTGCAACGCCGCTTGTACTTCCCGCCCCCGTCCCGCGCTTGTCTGTAACGATCAGTCCGGTATCCTCGATCGTTCGACCGCGATATCCGCGCTTCGCGACGCCGCACAACCCGAGGCCAACCGATATGTACACGCTCGACCCCAGTCACAGTTACACCATGCCCACCTGTGGCACCTTCCGTCCGCCCAAACCGTGGCAGTGGCCCACCGGCGGCATGCGCTACGGCCGATGCCCCGCCATGTCCGTCAGCTTCTTAACCGAACGATCCGCCGTCGAACGCTGCCTGCCCGAACCGTTCAGCGTCGACACCGAACCCATCGTCACCGTCTACGCCGTCGCCTGCGAAGACGTCGATTGGCTCGCCGGCCACGGATACAACCTCGTCGGCGTCGACGTCGCCGCCGTCTTCAACGGCAATGTCGACCGGGATGTCCACGGCGGATACTGCGTCGTCATGTGGGAAGACATGTGCGAACCTATCATCGGCGGCCGCGAGCACAGCGGCGTGCCCAAAATCTTCGCCGACATCAACATCGAAAAAACACCCGACGATGGATGGGCCTGCAAAGTCTCCCGCTTCGATCACACCTTCCTCGAACTGAGCGTCACCAACCTTCAGCCCCTCGACGAACAAGCCTGCCGCGACGCCGAAAAAGCCCGCCGCGACGCCGTCTGGATGTGCTATAAGTACATTCCCCGCCTCGAAAACGACGGCGCCGACGTCTCTTACGCCACCGTCTACCCCACCTCCGCCACCTGTGCGTCCTCCGCCACCGCCGACGGCGCCGTCCACTTCCGCACCGCCACCCCCAAACAAGCGCCCACCCAGCACGAAGTGATCAACCTGCTCGCCGACTTGCCCGTCCTTGAAATCCGCGCCGCCGCCTGGACCGATTGGCACGAAGTCCGCGCCATCGACCGCCAGACCCAACGCCTGCAATAGCCCCACCAAAACCATGCGGGAAGACCTCTCCAAATACGCAAAGATCGGCCTGGCCCACTTCATGCTCTGGCCCCATTGCATCGAAGACGACGCCGTCCTCGCCGACACGCTGCCCCAGATCCTCAGCCGCACCGACATCGACGTCATCGACTACTGCCTCCCCTTCGACACCGCCCTGCGCCGCCAACTCGCCCAGGCCGTGCGCGACAGTGGCAAGGATGCCGTCTACGTCACTTTCCCCCTGCCCATCGTGCAGCTCCCCCTCGGCTCCCCCGCCCATCACCACCAGGGCATCAATCGCCTCGCCCTTCAGAATCAGATCGAGGCCGCCGTCGCCGGTGGATCCAACCAGATGGTCTTCGCCACCGGCCCCGACCCCGGACCCGCCGACCGCGCCCTATGGCAACGCGCCTTCGCCGACCTCACCCAATGGTTCTGCCGCGCCGCCGACGCGCACCAGATCACCGTCAACTTCGAATCGTTCGACCGCGAAACCGACCGCAAATTTCTCTATGGCCCAACCCACGAATGCACCGCCCTCATCGAATCACTCGCCCCCGACATCACCAACCTCCGCCTCCTGCTCGACACCTCCCACCTCCTGCTCATGGGCGAGTCATTCGATCACGCACTCCGCGCCGCCGGCCCCCTCCTCGGCCGCGTCCACCTGGCCAACTGCATCATGGCCGATCCCAACCACCCCCTGTTCGGCGACCGCCACCCCCCCTTCGGCTACCCCGACAGCGAGGTCGACACCCCCCAACTCACGCAAATGCTCCGATCGCTCCTGGAAACCGGGTACCTCAACCCCGATAACCGCCGACACCTCGTCGTCGAGATTCAACCCTGGCCCGGCCGAACCATCGACCAGACCATCGATGACAACCTTGAACGTCTCCACAACGCATGGACAGATCTTTAAATGAACCCGCTGGACCCGCCGCGCTGCCCATCCCCGTCAGGTGCCGCATCCCGCCCCGGCGACCCGACTTGCAAAACTCGATATCAAAGGCCACAATCCTTGGTTCAGGTCGGCCAACCCGACCAGACAGGAAATCGCTTTTGTGGAACTGTTGACCCATGACATCCTGATCGTCGGCGGAGGCGGTGCCGGCCTCCGCGCCGCCATCGCCATCGGCGAGGAAAACCCCAAACTCAGCGTCGGCGTCGTCTCCAAGGTCTACCCGATGCGATCGCACACCGTCTCCGCGGAGGGTGGGGCCGCCGCCGTCATCAAACCCAACGACAGCATCGAGAACCACATCTACGACACCATCTCCGGCGCCGATTGGCTCGCCGATCAGGATGTCGTCGAAACCTTCGTCAACCAGGCGCCCGAAGAGATGATTCAACTCGAGCACTGGGGATGCCCCTGGTCGCGCGAACCCGATGGCTCCGTCGCCGTCCGGCCCTTCGGCGGCATGAAAATAGAACGCACGTGGTTCGCCGCCGACAAGACCGGCTTCCACATGCTCCACGCTCTGTTCCAGACCGCCCTCAAATACGACAACATCACCCGCTACGACGAATGCTTCGCCACCAAACTCCTCGTCCATGACGGACGCTGCCTCGGCGTCACCGCACTCGAACTGCAGACCGGCCAACTCCTGCCCATCGCCGGCAAGGCCGTCATCCTCTGCACCGGCGGCGGCGGTCGCATCTTCCCCTTCACCACCAACGCCGCAATCAAGAACGGCGACGGCATGGCCCTCGCCTATCGCGCCGGCGTCGCCCTCAAAGATATGGAGTTCGTCCAGTACCACCCCACCGGACTGCCCGGCACCGGAATCCTCATCACCGAAGCTTCACGCGGAGAGGGCGGCATCCTCCTCAATAAAGACGGCCGACGATATCTCCAGGACTACGACCTCGGCGAACCCTTCGACGTGACCAGCCCCGAACATCCCCGCAAACGCACCATGGAACTCGGACCGCGCGATCGCCTCTCCCAGGCCTTCGAACTCGAACGCCAGAAGGGACTCACCCTCAAAGGCGAGTACGGAGACTATGTGCACCTCGACGTCACGCACATGGGCCAAAAGAAGATCAACAAGAAGATCCCCTTCGTCCGCGAGCTCTGCCGCAACTACGTCGGTATCGATCCCGTCCATGAGTTCATCCCCGTCCGGCCCGTCATCCATTACATGATGGGCGGCGTCCACACCAATGTCGACGGCGAAACCCCCATGCCCGGCCTATACGCCGCCGGCGAATGCGCCTGCGGCAGTCTCAACGGCGCCAACCGGCTCGGATCCAACTCACTCACCGAACTGCTCGTCTTCGGCGCACGCGCCGCACGCGCAGCCGTCAAATACACCGAGTCCCTCGGCGACTTCCCCCAATCCGAGTTGCTCGCACAGGCCCAGGACGAACAAGCCCGCATCCGCGAGCGATACTTCAAACCCGGTGATGGCAAGGGCAAGGAGTCCATCGCCGCCATCCGCACTGCCATGAACGACACCATGGAAGATGGCGCCGGCATCTACCGCACCGACGAATCACTCCGCAAGACCAGCGAAATCCTCCGCGAACTCAAAGAGCGCGCCAAAAACGTCGAACTCGCCGACCACAGCCTGTCGTTCAATACCGAACTCACCGCCGCCCTCGAACTCGAATACATGCTTGACATCGCCGAGTCCCTCGCCCACAGCGCGCTCGCCCGCACCGAGTCACGCGGCTCACATCAACGAACCGATCACCCGCAGCGCGATGACGACAACTTCCTCAAACATTCGCTGGCCTATCAGACCGACGGCGACCCGCGGATCGAATATCTCGATGTAGTCATTACAAAATGGCCGCCAGGAGAACGGGTGTATGGCAGCAAGTAACACCACAACCTCAAACGCCGTCGTCACGATGGACGTGTTCCGCTATGAGCCCGACGCGTCAGAGCTGCCGCGCATGCAGCGCTACACCGTGCCCTTCCGCGAAGATTGGGTCGTGCTCGACGCTCTGAACCACATCAAGGACGAAATCGACGGCACCCTCTCCTTTCGATGGTCCTGCCGCATGGGCGTCTGTGGTAGCTGCGGCATGATGGTCAATGGCGAACCCCGCCTCACCTGCAACTCCTTCCTCCGAGACTACTACCCCAATCCCATCCGCGTCGAACCGCTCAGCTACTTCCCCGTCATTCGCGACCTGATCATCAACCTCGACCACTTCCTCGACAAGCTCGAAGAGGTCAAAGCCTGGCTGATCCCCGCCGAGGATCGGGAACTCTCCGAAGGCGAATACCGCCAGTCCCCCGCCCAACTCGCCCAGTACAAACAGTTCAGCATGTGCATCAACTGCATGCTCTGCTACGCCGCCTGCCCGGCCTACGGCCACCATTCTGAATTCATCGGCCCCGCCGCCCTCGCCCTCGCCCAGCGGTACAACATGGACTCACGCGACGGCGCCAGCGACGAACGCGCCGACGTCATCTTCAGCGAAGAAGGCATCTGGGACTGCACCTTCGTCGGGGAATGCGCCCGCGTCTGCCCCAAAAACGTCGACCCCGCCTCCGCCATCCAGCAGGCCAAGGTCGAGGCCACCAAAGACTTCTTCAAATCCGTCCTCGTGCCCTGGGGCAAGCGGCAGCAACCCGCTGAAAGTCGATAACAGGACCCCCATCCATGCCACGACATCAGCCCGCGACACCCGCCAAACAGCACATCCGCCCCATGCCCGTCGGATGGTGGCTCAAACGTACCTCATATTTCCTGTTCATGATGCGCGAACTCACCTGCGTGTTCGTCGGCGGGTACGCCCTGTTCCTCCTGATGCTCGTCGCCCGCATCGGCGAACCCGACGCCTTCGCCGCTCTGCTCGAACACCCCGGCAGCCTCGTGTTCCACGTCCTGGCCCTGCCCTTCGTCCTCTATCACACCATCACCTGGTTCAACGTCACCCCCAAAGCCCTCGTCATCTATCGCGGCGAGGAAAAAGTGAACCCCGTGATCATCGCCGGCGCCAACTACGTCGGCTGGATCGTCGTGTCCGTCGCACTCATCTGGATCGCATGGATCGCAATCGGGAGCGCATAAACCGTGGCAAGATCCAAAGAGCCAATCTGGTGGTCGATGTTCTCAGCCGGTGGCGTCATCGCCGCCTTCCTCATCCCCGCCACACTCCTGATCACCGGCTTCGCCCCCCTCGCCGGTTACATCACCGCCGAGCAACTGCACGACCTGATCGACCGCAGTTGGCTCGTCAAAATCTATCTGTTCATCCTCATCGCGCTGCCCCTGTTCCACTGGGCGCACCGATTCCGATTCACCGTCGCCGATCTGGGACTCAGAGGCGGCGCCGCCCTGCAGGCGATCCTCTTCTACGGAGCCGCCATCGTCGGCACCATCTGCGCCGCCGTCATCCTCATCCGGGCCTGATCTCTCGCCCATTCCCAGTATTTGGCCTCTAAGTCACGTTTTTGAAATCTGATACGTGATTAAATGGCCGTCCGTGCATTCTTAGCATACACTTGATGCAGACGGCTCGGTGCACCGGTCGCCGCAGAAAGATGATCCCAATCACATCCCAATCACATCAGCGTGATGACCTTGGGGTGGTCGCGGTCTGGCCGGGCTCTGGATGGGATGAAAGAGAGGTCCGTTCATGTCGTGTGCCGCCGCCCCGTCCGATGCCGATTCACTGCTGCATGATGCATCCAACCTGCGACGCCCACTCGCCGTGTGCCTCATCGCCGCACTCGCGCTCGGCGCCGCGCCCCGCGCCCTCGCCGCGCCGCCCCCCACACCCGACAACGTCCACGCCATCGTCCAGTACAACCCCGCCCGCCCTATCCTCATCAACTGGGACGATGTCGCCGGCGAAACCACCTACGACATCCAACGCTCGATCGGCGGAGCACCGTTCCAGTCCATCATCACCATGCCCGCCGACGTCACCCAATTCAATGACTTCGACCTCAAGGATCTCACTCAAACCTACGCCTACCGCGTCCTGGCCAACAACGACGACGGTGCATCACCCGCCAGCACCGCCTTCCAGACCCGCATCGACGTCACCTGGCCCGCCGCCGACGGCGGGCACGACCTGATGCAGGGATTCGCGGACGGCTCGCCCGCCAGTGCATGGGAGTTCCACGAAGGTATCGACATCTTCGGCCAGACCGACTTCACCACCGTCGCCGCCCGCAACGGTAGAGTCGTCCGCGTCGATACCAACGCCAACGGCGGGACCGTCGTCGTTGAAGTCAGCCTCGGCGGCAACATCACCGAATACGACGCCTACCTGCACGTCCGTGATGTTCAGGTCGCCACCAACGACGTCATCGCCGAAGGAACCGTATTGGCCACAAAACTCAACGGCTTCGGGCCCGGCGGCTCACCCAGCTCCACCGACCATCTCCACTTCGCCATCAGCCGCATCGAATTCTCCGGCGCAATCAACAACCACGCCCCCTCGTTCGTCGCCTTTGAACGCGAATGGCTCAACCCCTTCCAGCGCTTCACCCGCGATGCCGACCGCGACCCCATCGAGCAACTCCCCGCCCTCGCCGACACCAATCTCGACGGCAAGCAGATCGTCATCGTCCGCAACGGCAAAACCTCCAACCCCACGCCCGCCGACATCTTCAACATCCCCGTCAGCGGCAACATCGATCTCGTCGCCGACATGCGCGATCCCATGCACGCCACCTTCCCCGCCGCATCCCAGCCCCACAAGGCCGGCTACTGGATCGACGCCGCCTTCGATCAGGGCGTCGCCGGCCGCGATGTTCGCTCCGCCGCCACGCCCTACGTCCTCTATCAATTCGACGACGACTGGTTCCTCGCCCGACCCGATGCCAACGATAAATTCGATGGTGTTTACGCCGACGATGCCGCAAACGCATCGCCCACTTTCCCCGCCGGGTTTGAAAAAGGATTCCGCATCCCCATCACCGACGGCAGCGGCGGCGACTTCAACCACACCCTCTTCCCGTTCGTCAACGCCGTCGTCCTCACCAACACCCGCGGCGGCACCGGTAATGTCGACAAAGTCGACGCCTCCCAGTTCTGGAACACCAACGCCGCCGCCCTCGCCATCCCCCCGAATTTCGACACCGCCAATTTCGCGACCATCGCCGACGCGTCATCCAACGCCGGCGCCGCCTTTCGCGATGGCGATTACATCCTCCACGTCGTTATGGAAGACCTCGTCAATCAGGTTGATGAAACCGCCGGCAGCATCCGCCTCAACAACTTCCAGCAGCTCATCTCCCTCGCGCCCGGCGGACAGGCCCCCGCCGCGCCCGGCCCCATCGCCCCCCTCTATGCCCCCAACCCCAACCCGCTGTTCCTGCATGACTTCAATACCGAATCCGCCGACACCACCATCGGCATCCTCAACAACCAGCTGTTCGGGGTCGACGGCCTGCAGTTCTATCCCGACCTGCTCATGAACGCCTTCCTCTTCGATCATCAACTCACCTGGACCGAAGACGACGACTTCACCGGCGCGCTGACCAGCGTCCGCGTCCTGTCCGATTCGCTCGGCGACATCCCCCTCACCCAACTCGGCATCCCCGACGCGCTCGGCCTCACCGTCGGCAATCGCTACGACGTCATCATCGATTACGATCGCGACGGCCGATTCAGCGCCACGCTCGACGGCCTCATCGGTTTCCACGTCATCCCCTCCCCCGCCGCCGCACCCGCCGGCCTCGTTCTCCTCACACTCCTCTCGCGCACCGGCCGAAAGCGCCGCTCGACCGCCGCACCAAACTGAACGTAACCGCCCCCCGCACAACGCCCCGACCCGGTGGCGCCAATCACCCATACCCAGCACCGCCAACCACTTGTGGCAATCCGTCCGTGCGCGCCGCGCCGAACGGCCAACCCCACCCGCCGGCCGCGGTGACGATCGGCGCCCACGCCAATATTCAAGCAATAAAACAGTTCCCGCCGACACCACATTCCAGTCAGACACTCACACGTCTCAGCGGCCAAAGCTGTCTCGCCCGGAAAGTGACAACGCCATGCGCCTCTACCACCGTGCCTCTTCGCGCCGTGAGAGAAAATGGGATCTGGGAATCTTCATCGGCGCGCTCTGTCTGTGGGGCCTCACCACCGGCGCGCCCTCCATGGAGCCGCGCACCAGAACCCGACCAATCCACACCCCGATTCAGATCGTCAATGAAGCACCGGCCGATGACGCGCCCGATTCCACATCACGCCAAGTCACCCTCGTCACCGCCGATGTCGATCCCTGATCGCGACCGTCCCTTTCTTCACACCGCGCCAACCGCGTCTTTCGCCGGCAACTTCAGCAGACTATCCGTCAGGATCGGCTGACCCGTTCGGATCGATTCGTTCGCCGCGATCCCCATCAGAATCGACGCCGCCCCATCCACATGAGAGGCCGCCCGACCCAGCGGGTCCGGCCCCCGCTCGGGCGACAGAATGTCGTCCATCAGCAGGTTATCCCCGCCGCCGTGTCCGCCCTCCGGTGCCACCAGATCGACCGTGTACGCCGGCTTGAACATCGGGTACACCTTTACCTCCTGATTGGCCCCCTCCCCCTGCTCCGCCGCCAGTTCCTCATCCGACTGGCCCGCGATGATGTGGCCGCCGTGCAGGTCCGACACTTCGATGCGCCCCTTCGTGCCCGTCACCGCCACCTTCATCCCCTCCCACGGGCAATACGCCAGCAGGCAATACGACAGCACCACACCACTGCGGTAACGCGCCGTCAACGCGATCGTATCCTCAATATCCACGTGATCGCCGAACACGTTGCGGTCGCGGATGTAACCGTCATGCTGCTCCGCGTCGAGGTAAAGCCCCTTTAGCCCATCCTCCGATGCCAGGTCCAGCGCGAACGGATCCGTCTCTTCATGGCCCGACCCCGTATACCGCTCATAGTCATAGCGCTCCCCGCGCGCCTCAGCGTTCGCCTTCCCATAGAACTTCAGATCACCCAGACAGTAAACCAGTTCCGGATACGAATCGATCCACCAGTTGACCAGATCGAAATGATGCGTCGCCTTGTGCACCAGCAATCCGCCCGAGTTCGCCTTCGTCGCGTGCCACCGCCGAAAATAATCCGCCCCGTGCGCCGTGTTCAACATCCACTGAAACTGAACCGCCAGCGGCTGCCCGATCGCGCGCCCCTTGATCATCTCCCGCACCTGCGTGCAGATCGGCGCGTACCGATAATTAAACGTCACCCGCAATTCCCGCCCCGTGCGCTCGATCGCCTCAAAGATCTCACGTGCTTTCGGTGCGTCGATCGTCATGGGCTTCTCGCAGATCACATCCCGTCCCGCGTCCATCGCGCGCACGATGTATTCATGATGCACGCTGTCGGTCGTGATCACGATCGCCGTGTCGACTCGCTGCTCGTCGAGCATCTTCTCGAAATCGCTCGCCGCATACGTCGGGATCGGACCCGCGTCATGCCGCTCCTTCACCCGCGCGTTGTGCCAGTCCATCCGCGACTGGTTGATGTCACAAAACCCCACCAACTCCGCATGGGCCGCGTGCCTGTCGAGGATCGCATCAATGTAAGAGACCGATCGGCCGCTCGTGCCCACGATTGCGTAACGCTTAGACATCGCGAAATTCCTTCCCAAACAACCAGGCCGCCCGATCAAAACTTCCACTCGATCCTACGTCCGACACAAAACCAATACCCCCGCCGCCATCCAGCCCATCATCATCGACCCGCGTGCGCCTCACGCAACCCCGCGAACATCTCAGCCGACACTTCCGAACATCCCAGCCCGTGTTCCTTGCGGTCGCCGTGGTAATCGCTCCCGCCCGTCGTCACCAGGTCAAACCGCGAAGCCAGGTGTGTGTATTGCTCGACCAGGCCGCGGTGGTGATCCGGATGGTGCGTCTCCAATCCGTCCAGCCCCGCCGCCACCAGGTCCCGCACCAGCTGCACAAGCTCCGCATCGTCCGCGTAGTTTAGTTGAATCGGATGCGCCAACACCGCCATCCCCCCCGCGTCATGGACCGCCTCGATCGCCCGCGCCGCCTCAAGCTGATCCTTACGATGATACGCCGGCTTGCCCTGACCGATATACCGCGCAAAACCATCCGCCACGGTCTTCACATATCCCTTCCGCACCAGCACCGCCGCGATGTGAGGCCGACCGATCACCGCCCCGCCCGCCTGCGCCAGCACCTCATCCAGCGTAATGTCCACGCCCAGTTCATTCAGCGACGCCACGATCCGCGGCGCCCGGTCCGCCCGCGCTTCGGCCAGTTCCGCGCAAACCGTCTTCAACGCCGCCGATGACCGATCCACAAAATACCCCAGAATGTGCAATGTCCCCCGCTCCTTGCCGCGCTGCGCGCTCAACTCGATCCCCGGCACGAATTCAACCCCCGCCCTGTCACACGATTTGGCCGCAGACGCCAGCCCCGCCGTCGTGTCATGATCCGTCAGCGCCAGCACGCTCAACCCCGCCGACGACGCCAGCGCACCCAGCGCCCGGGGCGCATCCGTCCCGTCCGATGCCGTCGAATGCGTATGAAGATCAATGGACATGAGGCAAAATGCCCGAGCTCTGACAACCGTCACCTGATCACCCGCGACTAAACCTGACCCCGGCACGTCACCCAGCCCATAAGCCGCATCAGGCATTCACCTCGCTTAACTTCAGCTCGCGTCAATCAGGCCGCGATCCACAAGCAACTCCAGCAGCTTCTGCACCGACTCCGCCACGCTCAGCTTGTCCGTCGGCAACTCCAGCTCCGCGCGCGTCGGCTCCTCGTAAGGATCATCGATGCCCGTGAATCCCTTGATCTCACCCGCACGGGCCTTCTTGTACAAGCCCTTGGGGTCACGCTCCTCGGCCACCGACAGCGGACAACTCACGTAGACCTCAAAGAACGGCACCCCCGCCTCTTCATGCAGTTCCCGCACGTGGTCACGATCCGCCGCATACGGGCTGATGAAACTCGTCACCGCGATGCACGTGCTGTCGGCAAACAGCTTCGCCACCTCGCCGATGCGCCGGATGTTCTCCGCCCGATCTTCGGCGCTGAACCCCAGATTCTTGTTCAGCCCGTGACGAATGTTGTCCCCGTCCAGCCGATAGCTGTTCACCCCCATTTTCAGCAACGTCTGCTCCAGCGCCACCGCCACCGTCGACTTGCCCGAGCCCGACAGCCCCGTCATCCACAGCGTCGCGCCCTTTTGGCCCGTCAATCCCTGACGCTCTTCCGCGGTGACATCACTATCGTGCCACGTGATATTCGTTGCGATCTGCTTGCTCATGGTCTCATTCGATCCTTTTTCCGTGTTGTTGCGAGCGGCGAATGATAGCCCCCCAATCCCAGCCTGCCAAGTGATCCCCCGCATTGATAATCGGCCCCGAACCACCCCGGCGCCCGACCTTCGCCGAGGCTTGCGATGCCGCCCACACGGGCTAACCTAAGCATCCATGGACCACCCGCGAACCATCATCGGCCTCGGCGAAGCGCTCTACGACGTCTTCCCCGACCAGATGCGGCCCGGCGGCGCGCCCCTCAACCTCGCCGTCCACGCCCATCAACTTGGTAACCGTGGCGTCGTCGTCTCCCGCAT
The DNA here is from genome assembly GCA_002685935.1 of Planctomycetaceae bacterium. Taxonomy (GTDB): domain Bacteria; phylum Planctomycetota; class Phycisphaerae; order Phycisphaerales; family Zrk34. The sequence goes on from NYZD01000003.1 coordinate 16,527, forward strand.
CGGTGAAGATGCCCTCGGCCACCAGCTCCTCGACGACCTCCGCCAACGCGACATGCCCACCGACCACGTCCAGGTCGATCCCGATCGCGCCACCGGCACCGTACTCGTCCAACTCGACCCCGCCGGAGAGCCCACCTACGACATCGTCGCCCACGTCGCCTGGGACAACCTCCAGTGGGATCCCCAAATGGAATCCCTCGCCGCCCACGCCGACGCCGTCTGCTTCGGCTCCCTCGCCCAACGTGACGGCCAAACCCGCAACACCATCTACCGATTCCTCTCATCCGCCCGGCGCGCCGTCCGCCTCTTCGATGTCAACCTCCGACAACACTATCACGATCGCCGCAGCCTCGATCGCAGCCTCGAACTCGCCACCGCCGCCAAACTCAACCAAGACGAACTCAACACCCTCGCCGTCACGTTCGCCTGCAACGGATCAACCGACGAAATCGCCGAACAACTGCGAGCGCAGTTCAATCTCGAATTCCTCGCCCTCACCCGCGGCCCCGACGGCGCCGCCGTCTTCACCGACGCACAAAAATTCGAATCCCTCCCCGTCTCCGCCGCACCCGGCGGCAATGCCGTCGGCGCCGGTGACGCCGCCGCCGCCGCCCTTCTGCACGGCCGACTCCGAAACTGGGATTGGCCCCGCACCCTCACCCTCGCCAACACCCTCGGCGCTCATGTCGCCGCCGCGGACGGGGCCTGTCCGGAACTGACCGACACCATCAGGTATCTCGCCGGTTGACGCGCCCCGCGCTCCCGCGACCACCGCAACCTGTCAACGTGAGACGTCATCAATGCGTGAAAGCCGGCGCATGCAAGCCATCCAGCCCCCCATCATCCCCGTCGTCGGCGAGATGATCCGCGCCAACCCCGGCACCGTCTCCCTCGGGCAGGGCGTCGCCTACTACGGCCCACCACAAGAAGCACTCGACGCCTACCAGAACTTCCTCGCCGATCCCCAAAACCACAAATACAAACTCGTCCAGGGCATCGATCCCCTCCTCCAGCAGATCACCCGCAAGCTCCGAACCGAAAACCAAATCGACGTCACCAACGATCAGCAAATCATCGTCACCGCCGGTGGCAACATGGCCTTCATGAACGCCATCCTCGCCATCACCGACCTCGGCGATGAAGTCATCCTCCAGCTGCCCTACTACTTCAATCACGAAATGGCCATCGGCATCGCCGGATGCAATCCCGTCTGCGTCCCCACCGACGCCGACTACCAGCTCCAGACCGACGCCATCCGCGCCGCCATCACCGACCGCACCCGCGCCGTCGTCACCGTCTCACCCAACAATCCCGCCGGCGTCGTCTATGCCGAATCCGACCTCCGCCGGGTCAACGCCATGTGCCGCGACGCCGGCATCTACCACATCCACGACGAAGCCTACGAATATTTCACCTTCGATGCCGCCACCCACTTCTCGCCCGGCTCCATCGAAAACGCTCAGCCCTACACCATCTCCCTCTACTCCCTCTCCAAAGCCTACGGCTTCGCGAGCTGGCGCATCGGCTGGATGGTCGCCCCCGACCATCTCTACACCGCCGTCAAGAAAATCCAGGATACCTACCTCATCTGCCCGCCCGTCGTCTCCCAACACGCCGCCGCCGCCGCCATGAATGTCGGCGCCGATTACTGCCGCGAAAAACTCGCCGTCACCACCGCCGCCCGACACATCGTCCTCGATCGACTCCACGCCATCGACGATCTGGTCACCGTCCCCCGCTCCGACGGCGCGTTCTACTTCCTGCTCAAAGTCCAAACCGACATCGACGCGCTCACCCTCACCGAACGACTCATCCGCGAACACCACGTCGCCGTCATCCCCAGCACCGCGTTCGGCGTCACCGACGGCTGCTACCTCCGCGTCGCCTACGGCGCCCTCTCAGAACAGGACGCCGCCGAAGCCAGCCGGCGCCTCTCACGCGGCCTCCGTCAAATCCTCACCGCATAGCACCACCACCCACCCGTGGTGTCCACCCATCCACCCGACTAGGATATGCCGACCTCAGGTCCACGCGCTACGCGTGATCGCAAACCATGACTTAAAACCACGAAAGAAACCAATGCTCGTCGCCGTCCAACTCGACATCACCTGGGAAGACCCGCCCGCCAACTGCGCCGCCGTGCGCCAACTGCTCGTCGACGCCAACGTCCCCCCCGGCGCTCTCGTCGTCCTGCCCGAGATGTTCAACACCGGCTTCTCACTCAACACCGACGCCGCCGCCGAAGACTGGGACACCAGCCCCACACGGCAATCACTCGCCGAGCTCGCATCCGATCTGAACAGCCACGTCGTCGGCGGCATGGCCGTCCGCGTCGCACCCGATCGCTGCGAAAACCAAGCCCCCGTCTTCGCCCCCGATGGCCGCGTCCTCTGCCGCTACGCCAAGATGCACCCGTTCACCTTCGCCAACGAACACACCGCCTACGCCCCCGGCGATGCCTTCGACCTGTTTGAATGGGGACCGTTCACCGTCTCGCCCTTCGTCTGCTACGACCTGCGCTTCCCCGAGCTCTTCCGACGCGCAGCCCGGCACGGTGCCGACCTCTTCACCGTCGGCGCCAACTGGCCCGCGCGTCGCGAAGACCACTGGATCGCCCTCCTCCAGGCCCGCGCCATCGAGAACCAGGCCTACGTCGTCGGCGTCAACCGCTGCGGCAACGACCCCGACCACGCCTACTCCGGCCGATCACTCATCATCGACCCCCGTGGCCAAATCCTCGCCGACGCCGGCAACGACCCATCCGTCATCTGCGCCTCGCCCGACCACGACGCCCTCCGCCAGTACCGCACCGACTTCCCCGCCCTCAGCGACATCCGCGATGATTGCCTCCCCGCCCCCCGCTGACCCGCTCACCCCGGCCGATGCCGACCCCGCCCATCCACGCCCGCCGTCCATCAATCACTGCGAATCCACACAATCATCTCACCCGCCTTCCGATTCGCCCACGCGCAATAAGGCACCGCCGTGAAATCCACCGTCTCCAGCTTCCCGCGCTGCGGCCGGTACAACGCATCGCCCGCGCCGCTTCGCCGCCGGCGCTGCGCCTTGCCGCGAATCACCGTCACCCCGCCCAGCAGCCGTGGCCGATGCTCCGCCGTCAGCCTCGCCGTCCGCCGAATCGTCAGGTCCGCCAGCTCCCGCCCGTTGTCCGCCTGCTCCAGACAATAAACCACCGGCCCCCGCTGCAGCGCCACCTTCCCACAGTTCATCCGCACCCGCGCGTCCGCCTCGATCCGCTCGATCGGCATTGGCAACACCAACTCAACCCGATCCCCGGACCGCCACACCCGATCGATCCGCGCATAGCCCTTCCGCGCGATCCGCTTCGCATCCACCGCCTTGCCGTTCACCTTGATCCGCGCCCCGCGACACCACCCCGGCACCCGCAGCGCCAGCGCGAACCGCCCCGCCTCCGCCGGACACACCTCAAACGACACGCGCTCCCGCCACGGGTATGCCGTCGTCTGTCGCACCACCACCGCACGCCCCGCCACGTCGCACGTCACCTCGCCCCCGAGATACAGATGCACATACAAACTCCGCGCACCCGTCGAATACGCATACCCCCCCAACGACGCCAGCAGCCGCGCGATGTTCGGCGGACAACACGCACAACTAAACCAATCCTGACGCGTCAGCGCCACGTTGTTCCGCCCGTCGCCGCCCCCGTCCGTCGGGACCGGATAAGCCGTCAGAAGATTCGCATAGGAAAACCGTCGCCCGTCCAGTCCCACCCCGCTCAGCACCCCGTTGTACAGCGCCCTCTCCATCACGTCCGCATATTCCGAATCCCCCTCGATCTGCAACATCCGATGCGCGAAGAACACCAGCGCGATGTTCGCGCACGTCTCCGCGTACGCCGTCTCGTTCGGTAAATCATGATCGAACGTGAACGACTCACCATGCGCATCGCTCCCCACGCCTCCCGTCACGTACATCCGACGCCGCGTCACGCTCCGCCACATTCGTCGGCACGTCCGCATCAATTCCGCGTCCCCCGTCTCCACCGCCACGTCCGCCATCCCGCTATACAGATACAGAGCCCGCACCGCGTGCCCCGCCGCCTCGGCCTGCTCGCGCACCGGCGCGTGCGCCTGGTAATACCAATACCCGCCCCGCGTCCGATGCCACCCCGGACTGTAAATATCCGACCCTTCAAGCCGCGCAGCCTCCTGCACGAAATAGTTCGGCTCCGTCCCCCGTGCATCCACGAAAAACTTCGCCAACTCCAGATACCGACGCTCCCCCGACGCGCGGTACAGCTTCACCAGCGCCAGCTCGACCTCCGGGTGCCCGTCATAACCCCGGCACTGACCCGCATCCCACCCAAACTTCTCCACCAGTTGATCCGCCGCGCGGCTTACCGCCTCCATCAGATCACCCGCGCCCGCGCCCCGCAGCCGCGCCACCGCAGCCTCGATGTCATGCCCCACTTCATAATGCTCGTGCAGTTCCTGAAGATTCGCCCACCGCCATTCACGCGGCAACGGATTCGGATACAGATAACCGTCCTCCTTCTGCCCCTTCACCATCGCCTTCACCGCATCGTCAATCTGTCCCTGAAGTTTCGCGTCCGGATCCGTCGCCTGCGCATACGACGCCGCCTCAATCCATTTGCCCAGATCACCCATGATGATCCGCCACGGCGGCGTCCCCCGCTCCGCATCCCACCAGTCCCACTGATACGCGTCCAACACCCCGCCCTCTCGATTCTTTTCATACTGAAGCGGGATCGTCACCTCCCGGTTCACGCGCAACCGCCCGTTCCAGAATCCACTGTCGATCCGCGCATCACGCCACAGCACCGGTGCCATACGCGCTTTGCTCATCGCCGTGCACTCCGTTTCCCGCGCCGCTGCGGCATGTCGACAAACAGCTTCATCTGCCGATGAGTCTTCAGCGCCGGATGCGCCGCGCACAATTCCGCCACCCGCTGCCGAATCGCCATGTATTCCTCAGCCCTTCGCAGATTGCCGCCCGTCATGTAACAACTCGCCCCGCCGTCGACATACATCACCGAGCCTGTCATGTACGCCGACGCATCCGACAGCAGAAACGCCACCGCATCGGCAATGTGCGCCGGCACACCCAACGTCGCCAGCGGCTGACGCGACCGCCGCATCATCTCCCGCGTCCGATGCACCATCTCCACGTATTCATCCAATACGGCCGCGGGCACGCCCTCCATTCGTTTCGGCTCCAGGGCATGGGTCTCGATATGACCCGGCGCCACCGCGTTCACCCGAATCTCTTGGGACGCCAGTTCCACCCCCAGCGCCTGCGTCAGACCTTCCAACGCCGCCTTCGTCGAGTTGTACGCCGCCGCCGGCCATGTCGTCTGCCGCGCCATGATCGAGCTGATGTTCACCACCGATCCCCCCCGCTCACGCATCAGAGGCAACGCCAGCTTCACCAGTTGCCACGCCGACCGAGTGTTCGTCGCCCACGCCCGATCCATCCCCGCCGCCGTCTGCATCTCGATCGATCCGCTCGCCGGTATCATCGCATTGTTGACCAGACCATCAATGCGCCCCCATGTCGTCTTCGCTTTCGCCACCACCCTCTTTAAGTCCGCCGCCCGCGTCACATCCGCCCGCACATACACGATCGGATGTCGCGTCGATACCTTGTTTGCATCCGCCTTGAACGTCTTCGCCAGTTTCTCCCTGACCTCCGCCACGATCACCGCCGCGCCCAGCGACGCCAGATGCAGCGCCGTCCCCTTCCCGATCCCGCGCCCGCCCCCCGTGACGATCACCACGCGATCCGCCAACGCCGTCGGTCTGAACACCGGTCTGCTTTTCGTCTTCGACATGCCCGTCCCTTCCTGTCATAAAACCAGGTGACCGGCCCGGCCACCGAGCCCCACATACTAGCGACCGTCCGCCGACGCACCATGCCCCGTACGCCGCCGCCGCGACCCGGACCTCGCCGGGTTTGTGGTAGCATGCCCCGATCGTCCCCGCCCACCCGCGCGTCGACGACCCCTGCCTTCCTCCATCGGAGTTCACCCATCATGCCCGACCCCACCCCCAGACTTCTGCTCCTGCGACATTCGGCCGGTTACGAGCACTCCTATCTGCCCGACGCCGAGGTCACCATCAAAGCCCTCGCAAAAGAGTCCAGCCTCTTCAAAGCCGACACCACCCACAACTGCCAGGCCGTCAACGCCGAGTCGCTCGCCGACCTGACGGTCCTCGCCTTCGCCACCACCGGTGAACTGCCCTTCGATGACGATCAGAAAAAAGCCATCCTCGACTTCGTCCGCCGCGGCGGCGGCTTCCTCGGCATCCACAACGCCACCGACACCTGCTACAACTGGCCGCAGTACGGCGAAATGATCGGCGGCTGGTTCGCCGGACACCCCTGGCACCAGCAGGTCACCGTCAACGTCGAAGACCCCAACCACCCCGCCACCCGCATGCTCGGCCGATCCTTCCAGGTCGTCGACGAAATCTACACCATGAAGAACTGGGATCGCGCCAAGACCCACGTCCTGATGAGTCTCGACAACGGTTCGATCGATGTCACCAAAGGCAACCGCGACGATCACGACTACGCCCTCGGATGGTGCCATGACTATGGCAAGGGACGCGTGATGTACACCGCGCTCGGCCACCCCGATGAATTGTGGTACGAGCCCTGGTTCCGTCAGCACATCCTCGGCTGCATCAAGTGGGCCGCCAAACTCGAATCGTGACACCCCCCGCCGGCCCATCGACAAGCCGGCGCACGACCGCCGCCCTACAGCACCCCGAACGTGTCCCACGCTTCCCGCGCCCCCATGCCCTTCTTGATCGCCTCGCGCACCTCGTTCTCAGCATGCACCTTCTGCCACGCCGCCCGCAACGCCTCACCCTCCACCGCCCGCGGCACCACCACCACGCCGTCCACGTCCGCGATCACAAAATCACCCGGGCAAAACCGCACGCCGTCGATCTCCACCACCACGTCAATATTCACCACCCGGCACCGATTCATTGAATCGTAAACAGACATCCCGCGCCCAAACACCGGGAAACCCATCTCCGTGATCTTGGCCACGTCGCGAATCGCCCCGTCCACAATCGCGCCCACGCCCCCACTGTTTCGCGTCGCGTTCGTCAGCAGTTCTCCCCAGATCCCCGACCGCATCGATCCCCCCGCCGCCGCGATCATCACCCCGTCCGGCCCGCACGTGTCCACCGCCTCCAACTCCAACTCGTACGTGTTCGGATCCTCATGCGCCATCTCCGCCCACAGTGTCGTCTTGCAGCGCCCCACCAACTTGCTGCAACCCGTCAGCGGAGGCAACTGCACCCGCGGCGACTGATGCGTGTAACCCAACCCGTCCAACGCGTCACTCACCACCGCGCTGTACAACGACTCGCGCGCCATCTCCAGTGTGATCTCAGCCGGTTCGTTCATGGCGATTTCCTTCCTGGCACCAAAGCGTAGCGCCACAGTGTAGATCAATCCCCACACCTGTGCAGCCGACCCGCTCCCGACCCGGCCTCACCGCCCGCACTCCCCAATCCGCTACAATTGCCCGCTGATTCCTGATTACGGAGCACGCCCACATGAACCTTGACTTCACCGGCAAACGCGTCCTCGTCACCGGCGCCTCCAGCGGCATCGGCGCCGCCGCCGCCGTCATGTTCGGCCAAGCCGGCGCGACCGTCGGCGTCCACTACAACTCCGGCCGCAAAAACGCCGAACAAGTCGCCCAACAAATCACCGACGCCGGCGCCGACGCCGTCACCCTCCAGGCCGACCTCACCGACGAACAAGCCTGCATCGACACCGTCAACAACTTCCACCAACAGGCCGGTGGACTCAACGTCCTCGTCAACAACGCCGGCGCTCTGCTCAAACGCTGCCCCGTCGAGGATGTCGACGTCAAGCTCTTCGACGACACCCTCCGCGTCAACGTCATCTCCGCCTTCGTCTGCACCCGCGCCGCCATCCCCCACCTCCGAAACTCTGATGATGGCAATGTCATCTTCCTGTCCTCCATCGCCACCCGCATCGGTCCCCCCAACTCCCTGCCCTACGCCGCCGCCAAGTCCGCCCTCAACGGCATGACCATGTGCTTCGCCCGTGAGCTCGCCCCCGACAAAATCCGTTGCAACGCCGTCGCCCCCGGCGTCATCGACACCCCCCTCCACGCCGCCACCCCCGCCGAACGTATGAACCAACTCAAACCCAACATTCTCCTCGGCCGACTCGGCTCCTCCGAGGAAACCGCCTCCGCCATCGTCTACCTCGCCTCACCCGCCGCGGTCTACATCACCGGCGAGTGCATCGAAGTCAACGGCGGCCTCCACATGCGCAGCAACTAAACGCCGTCCTTCCCAATCCAAGGCGTATATAACCCCGCGCTGTCGCTATCCCAATCCGGCAGATACCCCGCGCTCAAACCATACCCGTACGCCCGCCGTATCTGATTCGGCGACCACCACGGCCACGCCTGCCCGCCCATGATCCGAAACGCCTCCCCCTTGCCGCATAACCAATAAACAAGTGCGCGCAATACTGATATTGTCCGTGCCCCCCGTAGTGCGCTGTGTGAAAATCGAATTCATCCTCGACAATCCAGTCCCGCACCGGCGGCGCCGTCCGCCAATAGTTGTATTTCAGCATGTGACGCGTGCCCGTCGCCGTCGACGCCCCCCGCCGATGCAGAATGCTCTGATGGTGAAACACGATCGACCCCGCCGACGCCGACGTCAGCACACCCTCCTCATGCGTCTCCCGCTGCGTCCTCTGGTAATGCGTCCCCGGCGCCACCTCCGTCGGCCCAAGCTCCGCCGGCGTGTCCTGCGGATAGTAAAACGCCTCCACGAAATACAACTCCGGCCCGAACACGCAATCCGCATCGTGATGCCACTCCTGCGCCGGCGCAGGACACGCCGTCGAATGCTTGCTCACCACCACCGGCATCCCCACCGACTTCCCCAGCAGCGACCGCAACGCCCCCGCCGCAGCCCCGTTCAACAGCACATTCTGAATGTACCACTCCTCCAGCATGATCGTGCCCGGCTCATGTGATCCGCGCACCCGCTCGAAATCCGCCTCCGTCCAGCCCTCCGGCATGAAACTCGGGTTCGCCGCCCGATCGCCGTTCAAATAATCAAGCGCCTTCTGATTCGTCGCCGCGTCCACCACGCCGTCGAGAACCAGATACCCCGTCCTGCAAAAATCCAGCACCTGCGAATCGCTCAACGTCGGCTCACAGTCAAACGTCCACTTCTCACGGTCGTATTGCACCACGGCGGATCTCCTTGATTTCATGCACGCGCCACACCCGGTCGCACGATCAATAATCCACTCCGCGACCCCAGTCAATCCGCCGGTGCGACCCCGCGTTTTCCGGTAGGATAGTCTCGTACAATCCGCACACGGATGTGCCGCGATGGTCCAACTTACACCATGTTCAGCCGACGACCTGCGCGTCACGCCCCTCGATGCGCTGCATCGCCGCCTCGGCGCGAAAATCTTCCCCTTCGCCGGTTACGCCATGCCGGTCCATTACCCCGACGGCATCATCACCGAACACCGCCACACCCGCGCCGCCGCCGGCCTATTCGATATCTCCCACATGGGCCAGCTTCGCATCACCGGCCCCGACGCCGTCTCCGCCGTCGAATCCCTCGTCCCCGCCGACCTGCATGATCTCCCCCGCCGCCGCTAAGGTCCTTGCCCGCGATGTCAACAATCTTCCCCAACTCCAGTTCCTGTCCGTCACCCGCGCCGACATCGCCGACATCCCCTGTCGCATCTCCCGGTCCGGCTACACCGGCGAGGACGGTTTCGAGATCGCCGTCCCCGCCCCTCAAGCCCGACCCCTCGCCGAACATCTACTAACCGACGAACGCGTCGCCCCCGTTGGCCTCGGAGCGCGCGATTCCCTCCGCCTCGAAGCCAGCCTCTGCCTCTACGGACACGACCTCAACGAACAAACCACCCCCGTCGAGGCCGCCGTCGCCTGGGCCATCCCCCCCCGCCGTCGACAGCAAGCCAATTACCCCGGCGCGAACATCATCAACGCCCAACTCCGCGACGGCCCCCCATCACGCCGCGTCGGCATCCGACCCCTCGGCCGCGCCCCGGCGCGCGAGGGCGCCGCCATCACCAATTCCGACGACCGCGAGATCGGCCAAGTCACCAGCGGCGGCTTCGGCCCGACCGTCGACGCCCCCATCGCCATGGGCTACGTCCGGACCGACCACGCCGCGCCCGGCACATCCGTCCAGATCATCGTCCGCGATCGACCCCGCCCCGCCCAGATCATCCGCCTGCCCTTCGTGCCCCATCAATACCACCGCCTACCCACCTCGTGAGGCAACCCATGCCCGACACCCGCTACTCCAAAGAACACGAATGGATCCGGCCCGACTCAGACACCCACGCCGTCGGCATCACCCCCTACGCCGAACAACAACTCGGCGACATCGTCTACGTCGAACCCCCCGAAGTCGGCCGCACGCTCAACAAAAACGCCGAGGCCGGCGTCGTCGAATCCGTCAAAGCCGTCAGCGATATCTTCGCCCCCGTCGCCGGACAGGTCACCGAAATCAACCAGGCCCTCGTCGACGATCCCGCCCTCATCAACGCCGACCCCGACGCCGCCTGGCTCTTCAAAATCCGCATCAGCGACCCCAGCCAACTCGACGACCTCATGGACGCCGACGCCTACGCCGATTTCGTCGATGCCCTGTCATGACTTCTGCGCCCGACCCCATGCCCCAAACGCTCGCCCATCCGGACCCCGCCATGCAACACGATGACTTCGCCGATCGACACCTCGGCCCAACCCCACAGGACATCGATGCCATGCTCGCCGCGCTTGGCTTCAATGATCTTGACCAGCTGATCGCCGGCGCCGTCCCCGCGTCCATCCGTGATCTCGATCCCCCCGCCGACGCCCAACCCCACACCGAGCACGAAGCCCTCGCCGCTGTCCGCGCCCTCGCCGATCAAAACCAACCCGTCAAATCCATGATCGGCATGGGCTACCACAACACCGTCCTGCCCCCCGTCATCCAGCGCAACATCCTCGAAAACCCCGGCTGGTACACCGCCTACACCCCCTACCAGCCCGAGGTCGCCCAGGGCCGACTCGAAGCACTGCTCAATTTCCAGCAACTCATCGTCGACCTCACAGCCATGCCCCTCGCCAACGCCTCTCTTCTCGACGAGGCCACCGCCGCCGCCGAAGCCATGACCATGCTCCGCCGCGTCAGCAAATCCAAATCCAACACCTTCGCCGTCGCCGATGATTGTCACCCCCAAACCATCGCCGTCCTCCAGACCCGCGCCAATCCCCTCGGCATCAACGTCATCATAGTCGACCCACACACCGACCCCGACCTCCCCGACGCCTTCGGCCTCCTGATTCAAAACCCCGGCACCACCGGCTGCGTCCGCGACCTGACCGACCTCATCGACCGCGCCCACCGCCGCGACACCCTCGTCGCCGTCGCCGCCGATCCCCTCTCCCTCGTCCTCATCAAACCGCCCGGCGAAATGGACGTCGACGTCGTCATCGGATCATCACAACGCTTCGGCGTGCCCATGGGCTTCGGTGGCCCCCACGCCGCCTTCTTCGCCACCCGCGAAACCTTCGCACGCCAGGTCCCCGGACGCGTCATCGGCGTCTCCGTCGATCGCCACGGTCGGCCCGCACTCCGCATGGCCCTGCAAACCCGCGAACAACACATCCGCCGAGAAAAAGCTACCTCCAACATCTGCACCGCACAGGTCCTCCTCGCCATCCTCGCCGGCATGGTCGCCGTCTACCACGGCCCAACCGGCCTCCGGCGCATCGCCGGCCGCGTCCACCGCCTCACCACCATCTGCGCCGCCGGACTCGAACAACTCAACCTCTCCCTCCAGCACGACGCCTACTTCGATACCCTCGCCGTCCACGTCCCCAGCGCCCACGACACCATCAACGCCGGCGCCCGCGCCGGTTTCAACCTCCGCCACATCAACCCCACCACCGTTGGCATCACCTTCGACCAGACCACCGACGAATCCGACGTCGAATCCCTCTGGCAAATCTTCAATCCAGAACAAGCGCCCCTCCCCCGCATCGATGACCTCCTCGCCGCCACCCCCACCGCCGTCCCCAGCAACCTCATGCGCACCAGCGCCATCCTCGAACATCCCGTGTTTCACAGCCATCACAGCGAAACCGAGATGATGCGCTACCTCCGCCGACTCGAACAACGCGACATCGCCCTCAACCGTTCCATGATCCCCTCGGCTCATGCACCATGAAGCTCAACGCCGCCGCCGAGATGATCCCCATCACCGACCCCGGCTTCGCCGACATCCACCCCTTCGCCCCCGTCGATCAAACCACCGGCTACCGCCAACTCATCGACTCCCTCGAGCAACGCCTCCTCGACCTCACCGGCTTCGACGCGATCTCCATGCAACCCAACGCCGGCTCGCAGGGAGAACTCACCGGCCTGCTCGTCATCCGCGCCTACCACACCGCACACCACCACGCCCACCGCGACGTCTGCCTCATCCCCGGTTCCGCCCACGGCACCAACCCCGCCAGCGCCACCATGGCCGGACTCCGCGTCGTCGTCGTCAACTGCGATGACCAGGGCAACATCGACGTCGAAGACCTCCGCCACAAAGCAGAAATCCACCGCGACAAACTCGCCGCCATGATGGTCACCTACCCCTCGACCCACGGCGTGTTCGAACAATCCATCACCAGCATCTGCCACATCATTCACGAGCACGGCGGACAGGTGTATCTCGACGGCGCCAACTTCAACGCCATGATCGGCCTGTGCCGACCCGCGGCCGTCGGCGCCGACGTCATGCACCTTAACCTCCACAAAACCTTCGCCATCCCCCACGGCGGCGGCGGTCCCGGCATGGGACCCATCGCCACCAGGCATCACCTCGCACCCTTCCTGCCCAACCACCCCGTCGTCCCCAACGTCGGCGGTGAACATCCCATCGGCGCCGTCGCCGCCGCGCCCTTCGGATCGCCCATGATCCTGCCCATCTCGTGGATGTACATCCACATGATGGGCGACGCCGGCCTCTGCCGCGCCACCCAACTCGCCATCCTCAACGCCAACTACATCGCCCATCGACTCGACCCCCACTTCCCCGTGCTCTACCGCGGACGCAACGGCCCCGTCGCCCACGAGTGCATCATCGACCTCCGACCCATCACCAAAGCCACCAACATCACCGTCGACGACGTCGCCAAACGACTCATCGACTTCGGCTTCCACGCACCCACCATGTCATGGCCCGTCGCCGGCACCATGATGATCGAACCCACCGAATCTGAATCCAAAGCCGAACTCGACCGCTTCGCCGACGCCATGATCGCCATCCGCGCCGAAATCAACGCCATTGAATCCGGCCGGTCCGATCCCGCCGACAACCCCCTCATCAACGCCCCCCACACCGCCGAAGAACTCACCGCCGACAACTGGACCCACCCCTACTCCCGCCAGACCGCCGCCTACCCCAATCCCGCCGTCCGCGCCAACAAATATTGGCCACCCGTCTCCCGCGTCGACCACGCCCACGGCGACCGCAACCTCATCTGCACCTGCCCCCCCATCGACGCCCACCAGACCCAATCCAACGTCTGATCCGCGCCGCCCTGCCCTCAACGCTACAATGCCCCCTCGATATTCAACGCCCCATCGGAGCCGCGCCATGAAGATGTCCACTCGATTGCACGCCTGCCTCAAATCAGGAACCACCGCCGGCGGGTTCGGCTTCGCCCTCAACTCCCCCGCCGCCGTCGAGTTCCTCTTGCTGGACGTCGACCTCGACTTCATCATCATCGAAACCCAGCACGCCCCCGTTTCCGCCGCCGATGCCGCCCACTTGCTTCGCGCCGCGCAATCCGCCGACCCCCAGGCCACCCCCATCGCCCGCGTCCCCTGCCACGATGTCTATTGGATTCAACAGATGCTCGACCTCGGATTCGTCGGACTCGTCGTCCCCCTCTGCGAGTCCGCCGACCAGGCCCGCGCCCTCGTCCAGGCCACCTACTATCCCCCCCTCGGCCTCCGCTCCATCGCCTCCGCCATCCGCGCCAAGATGTACGATGACTACATCAATCAGGCCAACGACCACATCATCCTCCTGCCCCAGATCGAATCACGCCGCGGCCTCGAAAACGTCGAACAAATCGCCGCCGTCGAAGGAGTCAACGCCCTCCTGCTCGGACCCGCCGACCTCAGCCTCGACTGCGGCTGGTTCGATCACCTGCCCGAAATCTGGTCGTATCCCCCCTTCATCGAAGCGCTCGACCGCATCACCGCCGCATGCAATGCCAACAACATCCCCCTCGCCACAATGGTCGGCGGCGAAAGCGTCTTCCACGCCCAGAAAGCGGGACTTCAAATCATCTGTTCAGGCGTCGACACCATCGCCATGCGCAACACCGCGCCAGCGGTCAACGACATCATGGATCGACTGCACAAAGATTGACCGCCCACGCCCCATCCCATCACTCCGCGTGCAGCATCTCGTGCTCTTTGATCTTGAGCTTCGGCAACTTCTCCCAGTACCGCGCCGTCGGCGAATCACGCCACCCTCTGTCCAGCGTGTCCCAGCTGAACGGCTCGCCCAACCAGGAGAAATGAGGCTCCAACCACTTGTCCGTGATCGAATGGCTCTGGCCCGTGTATCGGAAATCAATCGATAGCCGCAGCGTGTCCGCCGTGTGATTGTCCGCCGCCGAATGAATCGTCAGCGCCTTGAACATCAGCAGATCACCCGCCCGATAGTCCGACTGAACCCACTCCAACTCCGGGTCCACCGCAACCGTCTGACCCCCCGGTCCCATCGCCGGCACCGGCTTCAGAAACCCCGCCTTGTGACTGCCCTTCAACAGCTTCAATCCCCCCACTCGCTCCGGCACGTCCCCCAGCGCGCCCCAGCACGAAATCGTTTCCGTCGAACCCCCCACGTACAGCCAGTCCTGGTGCGGTTGCGTCCCACGCTCATTGTCATTGGGAAACGCGATCCGCGCAATCGTCATCGGCAGCGCCAACACCGGCTCCTGGAACAGCCCCTCCATCAACTGATGCACGTCCGCGTTCAGCTTCAGTCGATGAAACGCTTCCAGCGCCTGCAACTTCGCATACACCGGTTGCCATTCCTCGTCGCCCTCGAGCAACGGCGCATGATCCGTCAACCCCGCCATCAGATCCGAACCCTCGATCAGCCACCCCGCTTCCCGGCAGAACTCCAGAATCTGACGCCGCAAATCCAGTACCTCTTCCCGCGGCAGCAACTCGCGCACGAACAGATACCCATCCTCATTCAGCCGCTTCCGCAGCCCCGCCGCGTCGCCCAACAGATCATTGGATTCCGTGAACTGTCCCATGCGTTCAATCCTCCATCGATGCCTCTGCAAATACCTCACGCTTCCAACCCGTCGCAACCCATCAAAACCCCACCATCCGTTCAAACTGACATCCCTCAACGAACAATTCGAAAAAGTCCGGGCTCATCTCCAGTTCCACGTGCTCGATCGTCCGAATCAGCCGATCGATATCCCGCCGCTTGCCCTGCGATACCAGCAGCTCCCGCGCCCCCTGCAGCGCCGCGTTGCCCACCTTCTTCACCCGATCGATCGGCACCGGCGCGATAAACCCAATGTCGATCGCCGCCAGCGGATCGATATAGTTCGCGAATCCCCCCGCCAGATAAAGCTGATCGATATCCGTCGGACCAACCCCCAGCTCACGCATCAACAGTAACTGACCGCAATTGTTCGCCGCCTTCGCCTGCGCCAGATGGCTCGCATCCTCCCGCGAGAACGTGATCCCATGCTCCGGCACGATCTCAACTTCATCCGCCTTGTCCGCGAACGTGCCCATCGGATTCATCATCTCGCTGCGGCGCAACTCAGCCAGCAGATCGATCAATCCCGATCCGCATATCCCGATCGGATCGATGCCGCCGATCGTCTCGTAATCGAACCGCCCGTCCGTTAACCGAATCGTCTCGATCGCGCCGTCGCACCCCGTCATCCCAAACTTCACCAGACCCCCTTCGAACGCCGGCCCCGCCGGACACGACGCCGCGATCAGCCGATCCTTATTCCCGATGATCACCTCCGTGTTCGTGCCCACGTCAATGATCATCCCCAGCTCATCCGACTGACTCAGGTCCTCCGCCACCAGCGTCGCCGCCGCATCCGCCCCCACGTGGCTCGCGATCAGCGGCCCCCCCACCAGCCGCGCGTGGCGGTTCGCGTAAAGCCGATACTTCCGCGCCGATTCCGTCACCGCCGTTGTCTCACGCTCCCCCGCCAAAAATGCGTGCTCGATCGTCGACTTGTAAGGCTTCTGACCGATCGACTGCACGTCCAGACCCAGCAGCAGATCACGCATCGTCGCGTTCCCCACCGCGTAAATCTCATAAATCTCGTGTCGAGAGATCTCCAGCGCCGCGCAGATCTCCCGTATCTCACCGTTCAGCGTGTTGATCATCGAGTGATGCAACTCGCCGCTGAACGCACCCGCGTCGTAACTGATGCGATGCAGCACGTCGCTGCCCCCGAACCGTTGTGGATTCTCAAACGACGCCACGTACTTCGACTCCCCCGTCTCCAGATCCACCAGCTCCGCCACCACCGTCGTCGTCCCCGCGTCCACCGCCAGCCCGTAGATGTGCCCGCGATAGTCATCGATCTGCTCGTCCCCGTAGAAAACATGATCCCCCCGCCGCGTCACCACGGGGTCCAGATCCGTCGCTCGATGCGATTGAGCCGTCAGAATCCGCGGCGCCCGACGCAGCAGCGCGAACTCAATGTCCGACGCCCCCGCCTTCACCTCCGCCTGACACGCCAGTCGATAGTCGCCGCCCAGAAACGCCTCCGCCTCCGTGCGCTCGCTCAGCCCGTCCGCCCCCGCACGCACTTCCACCACGCACTCATGACAGATCCCCGTTCGACCGCACGACGTCGGCACCTTCACCCCCAGCGTATCCGCGTGATCGAACAGCGTCTGCCCCGTCTGCAATTCACGCACATCATCCCCGCAACGCACCGTCACGTCCGTCGCCTGTGCATCGTCCGCGATGTCCTGTCGATCCGTGTTACTCAATTGATCTCGCATCTCCTCGACGCCTTCCGGATCGTTATCCCACGCGCCGCGATAGTCCAGCGTCCCGTCATGCCCACATGTTAATGGATCGCCCGCTCGATGGGGCTTGCGCTGGTTGCCGCAGCGAATCTGCGCCGTGCACTGATCCTCCGCATCTCGATACGGACACCGCGTCAGGCTCTGCTCCTCAGCGTGCGCCACAATCTCCCGGAAAATGTCCGTCAGCCGATCCCGCCGCTTCTCAATTTCCGACTTGTCAATTGGACTGTTTGAACTCATTGATCAACCGCTTCGCCACTTCCACGCATTCCACTGCGTTATCACCATAGGCGTCGGCATCCATGTCGTCCGCGAAATCCGGCGTCACCGGCGCCCCGCCCACCATGAATCGCGTCTCATCCCGCAAATCCGCATCAACAAACGCCTCAATCGTTCGGCCCATGTTCGGCATCGTCGTCGTCAACAACGCCGACATCCCCACCACCTGCGCCTCATGCTCCTCAACCGCCTCAATGAAATCATCAGGCGATGTGTCCACCCCCAGATCGATCACCTCAAAACCCGCGCCACGCAACATCATGATGCAAAGGTTCTTGCCAATATCGTGCATGTCCCCCTTCACCGTCCCCATGATCACCTTGCCGACCGGCTCCACCCCCGACGCCGATAGAATCGGCTCGATGTGCTGCATCCCCGCCTTCATCGCCCGCGCGCACGCCAGCACCTCCGGCACAAAAATGGAATTCTCCCGGAACTTGATCCCCACGATCGCCATCCCCGCGATCAACCCGTCATCCATGATCTCCAGCGCCTCCAGACCCGCGTCAAGCTGCGCCTTGGTCAGTTCATTCGTCACTTCATGCCTGCCCCCGATGATCGACGCCGCCACGTCCTGCAACGCCGGCTTCGCCGACGCGTACAGCGCGATGATGTGCCGACGCTCATCCGCATCCTCAATAAACTCCTCGATCTCCTGCTTCACAAACTCGTTCTGAATATCATTCAATTCTGGCATGGCGTCTCATCAGCTCCATCGATCGATCACAATTCATTCATGTCCCGTGCCGTTCCACAAACGGCCCGTCCCCCCTACCCGCGAATCGCCTTCACAAACGCGCGTATATGGTCCGGGCCCGATCCGCAACATCCGCCCACCACGTCCGCGCCCGCCGACACCAGGTCCCCCATCAGCGACGCCATGTGCTCCGGCGTGTCCGGATAAACAATCTCGCCCTTCACGATCGTCGGAATCCCCGCGTTCACGTGCGTCAGAATCGGCTTCTCCGTCGCCGACCGCATCGCCGCGATGATCTCGATCATCTGCTCGATCGCGATCCCGCAGTTCGAGCCCACCACGTCCGCCCCCGCTTCGTCCAACTGCCGCGCCGCGTCGCCCGGCGTCACCCCCATCATCGTGAAGTACCCCCGCTTGCCCAGATCGAACGTCATCGTCGCGATCACCGGCAGATCCGTCACGTCCTTCGCCGCGCGAATCGCCAGCACCGTCTCGCCGATGTCGCTCATCGTCTCGATGCAGAATCCGTCACCCCCCCCCGCCGCCAGACCCCGCACCTGCTCGACGAACGCGTCATACATCTCTGCTTCCGTCGCCGTGCCGCTCGGCTCCAGAAACTCACCCGTCGGGCCGATCGATCCCAGCACAAACTTACCCGCCGCCCCCGCCCGAGCTCGCTCCGCCGCCAGCCGGTTGTATGCCGCCACCTGATCCTCAAACCCATACTTCTTGAGCATGTACCGGCTGCCCCCGAACGAGTTCGTCTCCACCATGTCCGAACCCGCCGCCGCATACGCCCCCGCCAATCCCTCCACCACCTCCGGATGCGTAACGTTGAAATGCTCCGGACATCCCCCCGGCTCCAGCCCGTGATCCTGCAAATACGTCCCCGTCGCGCCGTCGGAGATCAGCGTCGCCCCGCTCGAGATGCGCTCAAGTAATTTGCTCATGCGTCACTTCCAGATCGGCGCTCCCGCCGTGTGCTCGTCACCCGCCCGCCGACCGACACCGGCCGCCTCAATGATCCGCCGCGTGCTCCCGGTGCCACCGCTGAACCGTCTTTGGGATTTCCTTGAGATTCTCAATCGGCGTCTGCAACGGAATCGCGCACTCCGGCCCAATCAACTCCACGTGCGAATCCAGATCCGCACAGACCTCCGCACTCACTGCCTCCGCCCCCTTCGAGTAAAGCGTCTCCGGATTGTTCACGTTGCCCACCAGCGATATCCGATCCTTGCAGATCGCCATCGATTCGACCGGCGTGTTCTTCGAATCAAAATGAAACGCCGCCATCCCCGTTTGCGCGATGTACTCCATCCGATCCACCGTCCGGCCGCAGATGTGCAAAATCAGCGGCGCCGGAAGATCATCCACAAACTCCGCGTGCAGTTCCTTCAAATACCGATCGTAATAATCACCGCTCACCAGATCCCCCGTCGCGTGGTCCGGCACCGTCAGCGCATCCGCCCCCGCCTCGATCTGCGCCACCCCAAACTCGACCGTCGCTTCCTTCAGCTTGTCCAGACACTGCTTCGTCTTGCCCGGATCGTCCAGCGACATCAGCAAAAATCCCTCCACGCCGAACCCGTGATAACCCAGCGTCCAAGGCCCCATCGTCTTGCCGATGATCGCCACCTCATCCCCATATTCCTTCCGCAACATCTTGATCGCATCCAACACGCACTTCGTCTCCGGATGCGCCAGCAAATCCTTCGGAATCCGAATATCTTCCGGCCCGTGCCAGATCGGCTCATCCATCTTGACCGTCGGCCAGTTGTCCTTCTCCTCCCACTGAATCCGACAACCCAGCGCCACCGATTCCTGTACGATCGAGAACACCGGCATCATCGTGTCGAATCCCAACTCCGTGTAGCTCGTCGCCGCCAGCCGCGCCATCATCTCCGGATCCCGATTCGCGTCAGGAAAATGCGCGCCCACCAGATCCATCAACTCCACCGTCGCCACCGACGTTGGATTACACACCGGCGTGCGGTCCACCGGCTCACGACGCAACGCCGCCAGCACACGCTGTCGACTCGTCATCGGTTTCACCGGCTTCTGCTTCACCATCGCACAACCTTCCAGGCCTGATTATTTCTGCTCGCTCGGCGCCGACAGCACCCCGCGCGAGGACGCCTGCTCCTCTTCACGCATCGCCGCACGCACGTTCTGCGCCCGAAACGCCAGCAGACCCAGCAACGCATCGTGATTCGCGCCGCAATCAAACGCCACCTGATCGTCGCGCCCCTCGACCAATGTCATGTCACAAAGCTTCGCGTACCCCCGCGCCAACGCCAACGCCCGCTTCCGCGTCGCATCCGTCACCGTCTCCGCCTTCACCTCATACACGCCGCCCGAAACCGCCGTCACGATCAGATTCCCGTCCGCCTTCTTATCGAACACCGTCAGCGGCTTCGCCTCCAGCGCCGTATCGCTCCCCAGCCGGCACACATCCAAAAACGCCCGCTTCAACCCCCGCGCATGGAACGAGCCACACCCAAACCGAAGCCACCCCGCTTCATCCCCCGCCTCCTCAAACCCCGCCATCACCTTCAGCGCCGCTGTGATGAACGCAACTCGCTCCGCCGACCCCGATGCAGAGCTGTAAGTATGTATTTTAACAAGAGTTACGCCATCCACCACGCGGCCGTAAAGCCCCACCGACATGTTCTGGCAATGCCGGTCCATGCTCATCAGTTCAATACGCCGACCCAGGTCGAGTGTCTTGCCGATCGCCGAATCCTCCCAATACGCGGACCGCACAGACTATACCCGCCGATCCCGCAAATCAAACCGATTCGGTCCTACATGAAATGCCCGTCGCCGCCCACTCCCGCCCTTGGTCAGCCCCCCAAAACGGGTATCATTCGGCACGACCACCACATAAATAAGGGAATCCACCCATGGCCCCCCAGGAAGTCAAAATCGGCATCATCGGCGCCGGCGCCAACACCCGCCTCAAGCACATCCCCGGACTCCAGGCGATCGACGGCGTCGAAATCGTCGGCCTCTGCAACCGCTCCCCCGAATCCTCACAAAAAGTCGCCGACCAGTTCGGCATCAAGAAAACCTACGACCATTGGCAGCACGTCATCGATGACCCCGCCACCGACGCCATCGTCGTCGGCACCTGGCCCTACATGCACTGCCGGTGCACCCTCGCCGCCCTCAAGGCCGGCAAGCACATCCTCACCGAAGCTCGCATGGCAGCCAACGCCACCGAAGCCCGCCGCATGTTGCACGCCGCCCAGCGCCATCCGCTTCTCACCGCACAGATCGTCCCCGTCGTCTCCGGCGCCGAAAAAACCGCCCAACGCATGATCGCCGATGGCGAACTCGGCGACATCCTCGCCGTCGAGTACCACGCCGACAGCGGCGCATTCCTCGATCGCGAATCCCCCCTCCACTGGCGACAGAACTTCGACCTTAACGGCATGAACATCCGCTGGCTCGGCACCACCTACGAAGTCATCCTCCGCTGCGTCGGCCACGCCACCCGAGTCCTCGCCGCCGGACAAACCTTCGTCAAATCCCGACTCAACGCCGACGGCCAAATGGCCACCGTCCGCGTCCCCGAACACCTCGACGTCATCGCCGACATGGAATGCGGCGCCCAACTCCATATCCAACAGTCCGACATCTCCGCCCTCATGGACGGCGGCGGCACCTACTTCTTCGGCTCCGAGGCCACCCTCCGACTCAACGGCGACCAACTCCACGGCGGACGACGTGGCGACACCCAACTCAAACCCATCAAAATCCCCGACAACGAAAAACTCACCTGGCGCGTCGAAGAAGAATTCATCAACGCCATCCGTGGCCTCGAACCCGTCCGCTACACCCCCTTCGACGTCGGCGTCAAATACATGGAGTTCACCGAAGCCGTCACCCGTTCCATCGCCACCGGCCACGCCGTCCACCTGCCCCTCACCCTCAACGACTAACCCCGCCGTCGCGATCGATCACGCGCATCCCCACGAGCCGCGACCGTTATCACTGTTGCAGCCATGGCCGACCCCATCACCGTCTACCTCGTCCGCCACGGCGAAACCGAATGGGACCTCGCCGGCCGCCAGCAGGGACATCTCGATAGCCCCCTCACCCCGCGCGGCATCCGACAGGCAAACGCCCTCGCCCACGCCCTCGCCGATCGCGCCATCCAGATCATCTACGCCAGCGACCTCGGCCGCGCCATGCAGACCGCCGAGACCATCGCCGCGAACCTGAACTTGCCCGTCCATCCCGACCCGCGACTGCGCGAACGCCACCTCGGCGCCATGCAGGCACTAACCAAAGCGCAGTTCCAGAAACAACATCCCCAGGCGGCCGCCGCGTTCGACTCCGGCGATCCCGACTACTGCCTCCCAGGTGGCGAAAGCGCGCGCCAGCGCTACGACCGCACCGTGCCCTGCGTCGAGGAATTGGCCCAACGCCATCCCGGACAAACCATACTGATCGTCGCCCACGGCGGCGTCCTCGACGGAATGTGCCACAGAACCCTCGCTATCCCCTTGACCCAGCCGCGCCGCTTCTCCCTGTTCAACGGCGCCATCAATCGCTTCACCTGGACCGACCCCAACTGGCAACTCGATACCTGGGGCGACCTCACCCACCTCGGCGATCTCGAAGCGCTCGACGACAACTGACAACCAAACCACACAAGCGATTCACACATGACCCCTCGACAGCGCGTCATCAATGCCCTCCGCTTCGAACCCGTCGACCAGATCCCCATCGAAAACGAATTCGAAGGCGAACTGCAAACCAAATACCCCAGCGACGTCGCCTATCCGCCCTTCACTTACCCACCCGGCAAAAGCCGCGGCGAAGCCTACGCCAATCGCCCTTACACCGACATCTGGGGATGCATCTGGGAAGCCGCCGAGGACGGCGTCTGTGGTGAAGTCAAACACGCCCCCCTGAGCCACGACTGGAGCGGCCTCAAAACCTTCACCCCGCCCTGGGAAATCCTCGACGGCGCCGACCTCTCGCAGGTCGACCCCGCCTGCAGTGCCACCGACAAGTTCACCATCGCCATGTGGTCCGCCATGCCCAACCCCTTCGAACGCATGCAACACCTGCGTGGACCCGAGCAGCTCTACATGGACCTCGCCTACCTCGAGCCGCCCCTCTACCAACTCCGCGACATGGTCCACGCCTACTTCATGAAGCAGATGCAGCTGTGGGTCAACACCCGCGTCGACGCCGTGCACATCGTCGACGACTGGGGCTCGCAGCAATCCCTCCTGATCGACCCCGACCTGTGGCGCGCCTTCTTCAAGCCCCTCTACAAAGACTACTGCGATCTCGCCCGCGACCACGGCAAGTTCGTCCTCATGCACTCCGACGGATATATCGCCGACATCATCCCCGATCTCATCGAGATCGGCGTCAACGCCGTCAACGCCCAACTCTTCTGCATGCCCATCGAACACCTCGCCGAACAATTCGCCGGCCGCATCTGCTTCTGGGGCGAGATCGACCGCCAAACCCTCCTCACCACCGCCACCCCTCAACAAGTCCGCCAGGCCGTCCGCCGCGTCGCCCACGCCTTCCTCGCCAACCACCGCACCGGCGTCGTCGGCCAATGCTTCTGGGGCAAAGGCCACCGCCCCGAAAACATCGAAGCCGTCTACGATGAATGGTCCAAAGTCTGACCAACACGCCGCACATCCCCCGCAATCTAACAACGACCAATCAAACCGCGCCACGACGCCCGGTTGACACCCGCCAATCACCAACAAAGACTGTGATCCACAGCGATCAGCAACCCATCGCGACGATTCGGCTAACGCATGCCATCCAAAGGACACCCCAATGCTCGCCCATTACAAATGGCTGCGTGATCCCGAAAACCCAATATTGCCCCCCGGCACGGGCTCGACCTGTGACAGCACACGGTGCATGAACCCCTTCGTCGTGAAAGTGGCAGACGAATACCGGCTCTACTATTCCGGTGGCGATAACGACGGTCACCAGCGCCTGTGCCTCGCGACCGCCCCCGTCACCACGCCGAATCACTTCACGCGACACGGCGTGATCCTTGATCTGGGACAAGCCGGCGCCTTCGATGCCCACTGGTGCGTCCTGCCCTGTGTGCACCGGTTCGCCGCCAAGTGGCATCTCTACTACAGCGGACACGACGGAACCGATCTCGGACTCCAGTCTTTCCCCGGCATCGGACTCGCCGTCAGCGACGACGGGATCCATTTCCATCGCCACGCGCCCCAGCCGCTCATCACCGGCGACCGGACCGCGCCGTTCCCCGACAACCGCGGCGTCGCCGGCGGCGGCAGCATCCTCGAAGACCCCCTGCCCGACGGCGCCGTCCGTTACCGGATGTATTACACGCTGGCCGTCGGCACCAAAAGCCCCGATGTGCGCATCAATCAGGAAAAACACTGCGCCGTCTGTCACAGCACCGACGGCATCCATTGGACCGACCACAGATTAATCATGAGCCCGCGGTCAGACGTGGCCAACGAGGACATCGCCGTCGCCGCGCCCTTTGTCTGGCGCGATGCCGACCTCTATCGAATGATCTACTGTGGCATCGGCACGCGATGGGGCTACTACTCAATGTCAGAAGCCGTCAGCGTCGATGGCTACACCTGGCAGCGCGGACCGGGAGACGAAAACCTCGCCCTCGCCCCGGACGCCGCATCGCCGTGGGAATCGCGGATGGTCGAATACCCCTGCGTCATCGCCGAAGACCACCGCCTCCGCCTCTTCTACTGTGGAAACGAATACGGCGCCACCGGCATCGGCACCGCCGTCGCGGAAAACCCGTCCCCATAAGGGGCCCACATAACAGGAACGTCGCCCCGGCCTCGCGACCCCAAGATGTCAATACCCGCCGCCCATCATGGTTTCGTCACATCTTCTTTCCGCGCAAACATCTTGCGACAGACAAAGCAACCTAAAAGCGACAGCGTCAAACAAACAGCCAAGTGAATGACCACCACCACTAGCGAAAGCAGCGAAACGCCCCAAGCCCCTTCGAACAGCGCGAACACGCCAAAATACGACAGAAACACCCGCCCGACGCCAACATACCTGTCGCCGATGTACAGATCATAGGTCGCAACAAATAGCCCAGCGATGAATACGACAAGAAATATTGTCCAGAAGACGTTCTTCTCTTGTTTCGATTTGGGCAATAGTCTCATCGTGCATCCCAACTGCCGCGCGGTGGGCAATGATGAAACGAGGTCGGCAGGCTTCTTCCTATTGTAACGAGCTCCCTCCACCGCCCGTCGCGCGATCGCCAGCGGCGCCCGACCCCCTACTCCAACCCAAACACCCGCGCCGCGTTGCCCCAGAAAATACGCTCCACCGCTCGATCCCGAAGCTTCTCCGACCAGCACGCCCACTTCAACGCACGCAAATGCTCCAACCCCACCAGCACCGGTTCGATCCGCGTGTGCTTCTCCCCCCACNCCCCCGACTCCTCATACAACCACAAAAACGTGTCCGCCACCGCCACGCTCCGCCCCCGCAGGTGCGACACCGGCATGTCGCTGCCGTACATCAACCGCTCGTGACCCATGATCCGAATGATCGACTGATGCGCCATCTGATCGCAGTTCGCGCTCGTGTCAAAATACAAATTGTCCAACCCCCGCAACTTCACCAGCCCCTCCAGATTGTGCGCCGGCGCAAACCCCCGCGCCGAATGCGCCAGGATCAATGTCATGCCCCGATACGTCTCACAGTAATGCCGTATCCATTTGATGTTGCTCGCATCCGCGCACGCCCGCGCACGCACCATGTGCAGCGTGATCACCCAACCCTCCTCATCCGCCACCGCCACCAGCGCCTCAGGCAGATAGTCCGGTATCTCCGCCTCCCACGTCGGCTCCACGGCCGCCAGCGTGTGGTAACACTTCAAACCATGTAAACCCAGCCGCCGCACCTCACCCCGCACCCACTCCGGATCATCGATCGGCCGAACAAAAAACAGCCCCCGACAGTCCGCCTCCGACCCCGCCGCCTCTGACGTCCACGCGTTCGCCCGCGCCATCGCCGCGTCGAGCTCCGCCCCGTCCGTGCCCGCCCCCATTTGCTCCGGCGCCGGAATAAACATCGCGCTCGTCGCACGATCCCCATGCAAATCCCGCATCATCTCCACGTACTCCCCATGCCCCACCCGCTTCGGCATCGTCGCCCCCATCGTCGCCTCATCGTGGTCCCACACGTGACAGTGCGCATCGAACACCCGGTCCGGCAAAAACCAATCCAACTCACGATTGAAAAAATCCGCATCGTGAGCCCGACCCACCCGCAGCGCCGCCGATTCAGTTCCGCTCATTCCCCCAGTATACCCCCGCCGCCCGCCCGCTCCTTCCGACCTCCCCACCCCCTCACGCCCGCCGCCAAAATGGTTGACACCACGTCTCCGGTCACGACTATACTCACCCGCGTTTCCAATTTGTAAGGACCGACCATGACCGGCACCCTCCCCGCAGATCTCACCGACCCCACCGCCATCGCCATGCGCCTCATCATCGATGGCGTCGCCGTGATTCCAGGCGCCGTCGTCGGCGATGAACTCCAGAACATCCGCGACGCCTTCGAACTTCAGGCCGACAAACTCGGCTCCCGCGCCTTCGAATGGGACGGCTTCTGCCAATCGCCCGGCCTCATGCAATACATCTGCCACCCAGCCCTCATGGCCGTCATGGATGCCTTCATGGCCCACTTCGACCAGCAGTGCGCCTTCACCTGCTGCTCCGGCGCCCGCGACGTCTACGAACCCTCGAACGAAACGCAGCAAGCCAACGCACGGCAACCCGATATCCGCAACGTCGGTTGGCACGACGACGTCATGGGCATGAAGAACCCCCTCTACACCTTCACCGCTGAATCCGTCTCGTCATTGCTCTACATGGACGATACCTTCGAAAACAACGGTGCCTACTGCACCGCCCTCGGCTCACACCACCTCGCCCGCCGAGGCCCCAACGACGAAGCCCTCATCGCCAACGCCCAGCTGGTCTTCGATCACTGCAAACTTTGCCAGGTCCCCGTCACCGCCGGCTCCATCATCCTCCACCGCGCCCACAACTGGCACGGCGTCATGAGCCCCCGCCAAAACCGACGCCTCATCATCACCACCTTCGCCGTCAAAGCCTTCTACGAATTGCAGCGCGGACACACCCAACTCACCCCCGACCAGATCGCACAGCTCCCCGCCGATCGACACAAATACATCACCCACTACGCGTAACCCCCACCGCGCAGTCACGTGACGAACTCAGACAGACGCGTGATCTCACGAAACCGGAACGTTCGTGACAAAGCTCAGACCCCACAGCGATGAGTGGTACGACCGGCTGTCTCAACTTCAGCGCGGCTACTTCTATCCCTGGCAATCCACGATCGCCGAGGGGGGAGGCGAAGATGCTTACCTGTCGCTGGTCAGGGACCATCTTGCTCGCGACAAGGACGTGCTGGATATGGGCTGCGGACATGGCGAGCTGGCCCTGCAGTTCGCCGATGATTGCAGGACGATCGTCGGACACGACCGCGTCGCACCCTACATACGCATGGCCAACAAGATCGCCCGTGACAGAAGAATCAAGAACGCCAGTTTTACATGTGCCGATACCCGCGATGCCGCCGCAACCACAGTCGGCGTCCTCGCCGAACATGAAGCCTTTGACCTTGTAATCTCCCGCCGAGGTCCCCTCTCCTGGATCCCCTACGCTCGTCAGATCGCCCGAACCGGTGCGGTGCTCATTCAACTCAATCCCGCTCTGGACACCCAGCCGCACTGGAACCGGGAACTGCCCGAGTCTCTCCGCTACGAAGAATCAGGACGGTTCGGCGCCGACGGCTGCATGAAGGAGGCCGTCGAAGCCAGACTTTCAGGCGCGGGCCTCAAGTTCCATAGCTGCTGGCACTTTGATGTCCCCGAGACCTTCCACGATCCAAAGAATCTCTACCTCATGCTGTCGTGGGGACGCTCGCGCGCCGAAACGCCAAGCTACCAGCAAGTGCGACGCCCCCTCGAACAGATATTCCGCAGGCATGCCTCCGAGGAAGGTCTGGCGCTTCCGCATCGGCGCTTCCTCTGGAAGGCCGTGATCGACTAAGCGCCAAACAGAACAGCAGGATAACCCGCCCACGCTCCCCGGTGATGCACCCGAATGAACATCGACAGCTTTGCCAGGTAAACACTCAACACCAGCTTCCCCGCATCACCGATGCCCGGCTCCAACTGATCCAGCGCCGCACCGTACGCGCCCGCGTCCCCCGCCGCCGCCGCCCGCAGCGCCGCCTCCGTCGCGTCCATGCCTGCCGCGCTCTGCTGCCGAAACGATTCAAACTTCCCCTGAGCTTCACCCGACAAAAATCGATCGCTCCCCCGCGACGGATCCAAAGTGTGCAACGCGTGTCCCCCGTGCAGCGTCCGCCGCGGCTTCGAACTGTAATCGCTCCCCCAGTGCAACAGAACATTAATGTAAACCACCCCGTCCCCCGCCTTCAGCGCCACCGCCTCACTGCCCGGCAGCGGCGCCTGATCGTCCTTCTCCAACTGCGCGTTCTCTTCATCACTGTTCAACCGCAGATGACTGCCCCGCACCACCCACAACACGTCATCATCGTAAAGCGGAATGTTCCACTGCACGTACCGCGGCCCGTTCTCACGCAAATCCTCCTGCAACAAATGCATCGGCGCCATGTCTATCGGATGAATATCACGATGCCAATTCGCCGGCCCGTGATCCACCAGCGGATTGCACATCACCCACATCTCACTGCACCCGGCCCGGCCCGGACAACTGATCAACTGATTTGCCACCCCCAGCGTGTTCTCGCCCAGCCAGATCTCCGCCGCGTTCGCCACCGACTCATCCAGAAACGGCGAAATCTGACAACGCGGCTGCGCGCCGCCGCTGCCCAGCCAATCATCCCCGCCCTGCCGCTCGATGATCGTGTCGTAACTGGCCCGCATCGCGTCCAGCTCATCCGGCGCAACCATCTCACGCAACACCAGAAACCCATCCCGCATCAACTGGTCGCGATCCACCTGCATCCGCTTCACTCCCTGGTTCATTCAGCGTCAGCCGTCTCGTCGATGATCACGTACCCACCCTCGTCCACCTCAACATGGGGCTCGTAAAGAAACGGACGACGGAACATCCCGCCGAAATGATGATTCACGTCGCACTTCAGCGTGATCGTGTTCACCCGCGCGTCCAACTTGCCCGTCAGATCCACGTCCCACTCATACTTGTAGTCGTTATACCACCACAGCCCGCCGTACACCTCGCCGTCGCGCCGCAGCCGCTGCTTCACCTCCACGCCGTTCACATACAACCGGCACGCGTTGAACAAGCCCGGAAAACGAATGTGCACCTTCCCCCCCGCATCCGTGTCACTCAACGTCACGTCCGTTCGATACCACATCTGACCCGTGTAGCTCTGCCGATCCGGATGACGAATCCCCTGCGCCTGCGCGTACAGCGCCGTGCTCAACATCTCCCATTCATCCGGGTAATCCTTTCGGCTGTCCAGCGTCAGCGACGACTGGTTCGCCTCCCAGTAACTCAGATCCACCGGCTTCGACGCGAACCCCCGCTCCTCCCCCGTGTCGTCATCATCGCGATGAAACGCCCAGTCCACCGGCAGCTTCGCGATCAATCGCCCGTGCGTCCCGTCGATGAACTGCTGAAGCTCACCGTATTGCCGCACCTCGCCCGGCCACCACGCATAGCCCCGGTGCTCAACCTTGTAGCCCCGATACGTCGTGAACGTGCCGTTCATGTCCGTCAGCTCTTCACGCACCGCGATCGCCTTCTCACCGATCGCCGCCGCCGTCCCGTAATCACATGCCGTCGCCGCCGCCTCAACCATCGACATGTAACCGCTCGTGATGTCATAGCTGTAGCGCGTGAACCGCATCCGATCCGCGTACAACTGCTCGTTCCGCGTCAGCGCCCGGCCCGACGTCACCAGCCCGTTGATAATCCCCTCCGCCTCCTCAATACTCTCCTTCAACACCGCCATCACCTGCGCGTGTACACCGCCGGCGCCACGAAATATTCATGCTCCGTGCAGACCGTCTCCTCCCACGCCTTGCAGATCGCGCTCCAATACCGCTCCATCGGCGCCGCCGCCGGCCCGTAAAACGTCGGATAAAACTCCGCCAGCAACGCATCCGCGTCCGCATCCGGATCCCACATCAACTGCCCCCGCATGAACAAATTCAAAAACGTCGTGGCGATCGCGTTGCGGCTCTCCGTGTTGACCCCCAGAATCCCCGCGTCCCGATAGTGCTTCACGTCCTGCCTAAACGCCATGTGCGAAGGGTTCGGCAGATCGCGCCACACCAACATCCCCTGGTCGTAGTCGTATATCGACACCCGCCCATCCATGACCTTCGCCCATCCGTGCAGGAAATCCCGGTACTCCTGACGCGGCGGAGACTGCGGATCATCCATCCCGTGAATCGGATCGATGTCAATCGGCGCCAACTCGCAATACAAACTCCGTTCCGCCGTCATCTCCCGCACCGGCGGGATCGTCATGTTCGCATACGCCAGAAAACCGATCTTCGCGTCGCTGTCCGGGTACGCGCCCTGAAGCGCCCGCGCCACGTTGTTGTAAAGCTCCAGCATCGGATCCGTCACCGACTGACGCATGAAATACTTGTCATACTGCAACTTCATCAACTCTAGATCCTTCGGATCCTCCGAATCGTACGACCCGTCCTCCATGCCCAGAGAAAAACTGTCCCCCGCCCCGAACATCCTGCCCACCTTCGCCGCCACGTGCCACGCCGTTTCCGGCGCCGTGATCGCAAAATTGAACGTTCCCTTCGATTCCGGCGCATCCCTCGTGTACGCGCCCAGCGAATGCCCGCTGCTCGGCATCCCCCCCCGATCCCTGATCATCATGTTCCGCAGTTGAAAATCATCCTTGCCCGTCGTGTCGCCAACCCACGATATCCAATACCCCCGCAATTCAAACGGCGACGAGTACACATAATCCAACTCACCCACGCTCAGGTCCGGCGCATCCGGAATGCACGCGCCGATCGCCGTGGGGATGTACCAACGGCAACCCCATCGCTTCAACAGCTCCGCCGCCGCGAAGTAATGGCTGTAGTCATTGTTCCCCGCCACGTAAACCCGCGATCCCTTGCGCAACACCCCGATACCGTCAATCCGCAACTGCGGATCCTTCTTCAGCGCCCCCGCAATCCGACCCTCCAACCCCGGCTCCGCGTCCAGCGCCGCCTGGCCCACAAAAATCAACGCCACCCCCTGCGGCAACTCTCGCGGATCGTCACTGACAAACAACTTCGGCGCATCACCGCACATCACCCCGATCGTCGCCGCCAGATCATCCGCCGCCTTTTTCTCCAGCGGTCCGGCGTCCGCGTTCACCACGATCACCGCCCGCGCCTCGCCACCACGCGCGATCACCAGATCGTGACCGCTCGGCTCGCCCGCCACCATCGCCATCGACTGACATCCGAAAACCAAACCCACCAGGCCAACCACGATCAAACTCAGCATCATGCGCTTCATCAGGACGTTCCTTTAAGAAGTGACAAGCCACGTCGGCCGTCGTCATGCAATCACGAAGGCCGCGCATTCTAGCCAAATCGAACATCACGTCGATCCTCTTACCAATCCTCGCCCATCCCCCGCTATCCCCCCGACCTCGCCCCCGCGATCCGCCACACCCCCCGCAGGTCAGGTCCCGTCCCATCACAAGCCTCGTAGACCATCCCGTATCGCCCGCTCCCCGCCCCATCCCCCCGCAGCGCGAACACACTCACCTCCGAACATTTCACCGCATCACATCCCCGCCCGGTCGGCGAAACCACCGGCTCCGCCGCCTTCCGCCACATCAGCCCATCCTCCGACGTCGCCCGCAACACATCCGCCCGCTTCGCATGCCCGTACCCCGCGTAATACATAATGTATCCCACATCCCGATGCATCATGATGTCGCACGCGAACGCAGTCATCGCGTCGTGCACCCCACCCGGCGCGACCCGCACCCCCGCCTCCAGTTCAAACCTCAACCCGTCCGCCGACACCGCGCTCAATATCCCCCGCCCCCGCACGCTGCAATACAGCCGACACCGCCCGTCGGCTAAGAACACAATCCGTGGCGACGTGCAATTCCCACCCGCCGCCTCAAACCGAATCCCCGCCTCCGCCTCCCACGTCACGCCCCCATCGTCCGACACCGCGCTGCGTATCGAGTTCACCGTCTCCTGCGAACCCCGACAACACTCGTAATACATCCGCAACCGCCCCGACCCCCGAGACGCTTCCGGGAGCGGCGCCACCTCGCACGACACCACACGAAACTCTCCCGCGCCCCCCTGCTCCGCCGACAACCGCACCCCCGCCTCCGGCGTCCACTTCAACCCATCCGCCGACACCGCGCTCAAAATCCGCGTCGTCGCATTGTCATAATCGTTCGCCCCCAACGGATATCCCGCCCGCGGCATGATCTGCGTGTAATACATCCGATATCCCCCGCCCGTCTGCGCGATCACCCGCGGGCTCACCGATCCATACACCCCCGTCCGCACCGCGTCCGCACCCCACACGCCCTCCGGCGACGGATCGACCGCCTCGTCCGGCGGCACGTCAATCGCCGCCGCTCCATCCTTCACCCACAACACGCCCGGGTCCGTCGCCACCTCATGCAACGCCGGCGACGCCGCCATCGACTTCGACAAATCAATCATGCACAGACCTTAACCCCTCCCCCCGCTTCCGACCATCACTCCCCGCGCGGCTCCCACCCGATCGTCTCCCGCGCCAGTCCGTTCGCATACGCCCCATCCCCGTCATCGCCCCGCAGATTCAACACGTGCGCCCCACGCTTCCGGCAGGCCAACGCCGCCAGAAACAGCCGCCCCGTGTCCACCGGCCCGATCGGCTGCGCCCAGCTCCGCCGACCATGCCGCTTCGGCAGCCCCGCCCACTCCTCCACCGTGCACGGATAAACCAACCGCAGCGCCAGAATCACCGCCTCATCATCATGCCGCGCCGCCACCTGGCCCACCTCCTCGGCCAACCTCTTCGATAATCCATAGGGCTCCCAACAATCCGCCGGCGCCGTTTCCTCCTTGGCCGGCTGACCGTCAGCGATGTAAACGCTCATGCTGCTCGCGTACACAAAATGCCTCACGCCCAACTCCAACCCCCGGCGCAAAAATTGAAACCACCCCAGCACGTTCACCAACATCGCCAGCTCCGGATCGTCATACCCACCCGCCTCCACCCCCGTCGCCAGATACATCACGCTGTCCATCCCCGACACCGCTTCGTCGATCTTCGCCTCATCATTCACGTCCGCGATCGTCGTGCGATCCGCCCGCCCCGCCACCGCGCGCCGATCGTAGTAATAACAATCGTGCGCCCCCTCCAACGCATCACGCATGATCCCCGCCACCTTCCCCGCGCCGCCCACAATCAAAACCTTCATCACGAAACTCCCTGTTCACCCGCCGCGCCTCACTCGCCGCGCGGCGCCCAGCCGATCGTCGCCCGAGCCACATCCTTACAGTAAGCCGTGTCCCCCGCGTCCCCGCCAACATTCAGTACGTGCGCCCCCGCCCGCTCACAAGCCAACGCCGCCAGAAACAATCGCCCCGTGTCGACCGGTCCCGTCGGCTGCCACCAGTGCCCCGGGTGCGCCCGCTCCGCCTCCCGCCACTCCCGCTCCGTGCTCGGATACACCAGCCGCAGCGCCACCAACACCGCCTCCGGGCACGCCCGAGCCGCCAGCCGGCACACCTCTTCAGCCAATACCTTGCTCACCCCATACGTATCCCAGCAACTCGGTAAGTCCGATTCAACACGCCCCAACATGCGATCGCTTCGGTACACGCTCATGCTGCTCGCGTACACAAATCGCCTCACCCCCATCGCCAGACCCAACTCCAACAATCGAAACCAGCCCGCCACGTTCACCGACATCGCCACGTCCGGATCGCCGTACTCATCCCGCGCCCCCGCATGCCGGCCCGCCGCCAGATACACCACACCCTCCATCCCCTCTAGCGCTTCCCTGATCTTCGCCTCGTCATTCACATCCGCGATCGTCGTGCGATCCTCACGCCCCGACACCGCATGCCGATCGTAGTAATAGCAATCGTGCGCCCCCTCCAGCGCGTCGCGTATGATCCCCCCGACCTTGCCCGCCGCGCCGACGACCAGAACCTTCATCACAAACTCCAGTGGCCCAGCGTGGCCGCCCGCAAAAGCGCACACTAATACCAACCCCCTCACCCCGCCGTCAATCCGCCCGACGCGCCCATTCTGCCTCCAACGGCTTCAGCGCCTCAACCAACCCTGACCGCTCATCCTGCAATCCCTTCACCCGCGGACCATCCCGGTAGATCTCCGGGTCCGCCAACCGCCCGTCGATCCGCCCCACCTGCGTCTCGATCTCCTCGATCCGCTGTTCCAGCTCCGCCTGCTTCAACTTCGATAACCCCCCATCACCCGCCCCCGTCGCCTTCTCCTTCTCCTGCCGCGCCGCCTTCTCCTTCACCTGCCGCGCCGCCTTCTCCTTCACCTGCCGCGCCGCCTTCTCCTTCACCGGCCGATCCGCCGCGACCTTCGCCTCCACCGCCCCCGCTTCGCTCGCCGCCCCCTCTCCCGTCTCGCTGATCAATGCCGCATGCTGGCTGTAAGTCCCCAGCAAATGACGCGCGCCCCCCCGACCGTCCAGCACGATCAACTGATCCACCAGATCCTCCAGCAACATCCGGTCGTGCGTCACCAGGATCAGCGTCCCGCCCCCCGTCACGTTCTGACCGTAACCCTTCGGCTCTGCCGCGAATCGACTCAGCGCCGCCTCCAGCCGCTCCGCCCCCGAGATGTCCAGATGATTCGTCGGCTCGTCCAGCACCAGCAGGTTATGCCCCCCCGCCACCAAACCCGCCAGCACCGCCCGACTCCGCTCTCCCCCGCTCAACGCCCCCAACTGCTTGTCCTGTTCATCACCGGAAAACAGAAACGCCCCCGCCAGATCCCGTGCCTCCTGCTCCGTCCCCCCCGCCACGAAACGCTGCAGATACCGCGCGACCGTCGACCCCAAATCCAGATTCTCATGCGACTGACGGTAATACCCCACGCTCACCGCGCTGCCGATCACCGACCGACCCGTGTCCGACGCCTGCTCGCCCAATAGAATCCGCACCAGCGTGCTCTTGCCCGCGCCGTTCGGCCCGACAATCCCGATCCGATCCCCCCGCTTCACCCGCACCGTCAATCCTTCAAACAACACCTTCCCGTCGTAGGCCTTGCTCGCGTCCTCCGCCGTGATCACGATCTCGCCGCATCGCGCCTTCGGCTGAATCGCCAGGTTCATCTCATCCAGATCGCTCGGCCGATCGATCAGCTCGTCCCGAATGAACCGATCCAGCTTCTTCTGCCGACCCTGCGCCTGCGACGCCCGCCGACCCGCCCGGTATCGATCGATGAACGCCTGCTCCTGACGAATCCGGTCCCGCTGTTTCTCATACACGCGCTGCTGCTCCAGCCGACGCATCTTCCGCTGCTCCCGGTACGCATGGTAATTCCCCGGGTACTCCGCCAGCCGACCCTCCTCCATCTCATAAATCCCATCCACCACCCGATCCAGCAGCCAACGATCGTGACTCACCAGAATCACCGCGCCGCTGTACGACATCAAAAACGCCTCCAGCCACTCGCACCCCGCGATGTCCAGATGATTCGTCGGCTCATCCAACAGCAGCACGTCCGGATGCCGCAACAGCAACTTCGCCAGTGCCAGCCGACCCTTTTGCCCCCCCGACAGATCCGCCACCTTCACGTCAAAAAACTCATCGCTCAAACCTAACCCGTGCAGCGTCGCCTCCACCCGATGGTCCGTCGCATAACCCCCCTCGTTCTCCATCTGCTCCTCCACCTGCACGTACCGTTTCATCAACTTCTCCAGCGCCGCGCCCTCCGCCGTCGCCATCTCGTGCGCCAGCGCCTCGATCTGATCGTGCAACGCACGCAGCCCCGCGAACGCATCGTCCGCCTCCTCGCGCAGCGTCTTCTGCGCATCCAGTTCCGGATCCTGCGTCAGGTACCCCACCGACGTCTGCCGTGCCAGTTGCACGTGTCCCCCGCCCGGCGTGAAACCCTCAACCCCCGCGATCAGTTTCAGCAGCGTCGTCTTCCCGCTCCCGTTCCGACCCACCAGCCCCACCCGGTGCCCCGCGTCCAGCGTCAGATTCACACCATCGAGAACGCGATGATCCCCGTAAGACCACACCAGATTCGCGACACCCAATAACGCCATTAGTCGCCCAACCCCACCGACGCCAGATAAACGTTCGAGCCCCCGCCCTCCCCGTGCTCATGCGATGAGTAATACGCGATCAACGCCTCATCATCCCCCCGCCCGCAGATCCCCCCGTAACCCGTGTCCCGTCCGCTCGGCAGCAGCAGCTTCAGATTCAGATCGCCATCCTCATAAACAAACACGCCCGTCCGCAGCCCCGCTTCACCCGCGAACTTGTCCGTCGTCACCCGCTGTCCCTCGTTATCAAAACTCCGTCCCGTCGCGATCAGCCGATCGCCCACCAGACCCACCGACGCCCCGTAACAACGCGACTCCGTCGACCGCCGATGCGCCCACACCTCGTAGGGCGGCTCCGCCGTCGACAGCACCGCCGTGTGACCCCGCGCCCGCGTCACCCCCAGCAACCGACCGTCCTCAAAAAAGTGCAACGCCGTCTCGCTCGACGACGGCGCGATAAATCGCTCCGCGTTCGCCGGATCGTCGTACTCACGCCCCCCGTCGATCAACTCACTCACCCATGTCCACCGCGCCCCGTCGTCCGACACCAGCAGGTCTGATCCGCAAAAACCGCCCGGCTCCACGTGACCCGCCGTGTCCGCCACCACCCAGTACCTGCCCCCAAACTCGACCGGCTGCCAGAAATCCCGGTTCTTCATGTAACACCGCGCCGGCTTGGACCAGTTCACCCCATCCTCACTCGACGACATCATCTGCCACGATCGAAACACGTCCTTCCCCGCCTGTTCCTGATCCAGCTCCGCCTTCACCGCATACACGCACAACCGATCCCCCACCACCATCATTTTCGGATCGATGCACGGCGGCTCCATCGCCGTGCTGAACGTCCAATCCTCAAGATCCGTCGACCGCCCCACCACGATCCGCGAATCCTCCGAACAGTGCGCCGTCCCGTTCACGAAACTCAGGTAATACGCCCCCCGCCAGTTCACCAGACTTCCCACATGCCATCCCCGCCCGTCACCGTAAACCGTCTTCAACCAGTTCAGCTTCATCGCTTGATTCCCATCAGGTGGTCTCGCGTCATCCGCCCTACATCGTCACTTCAATCTCCGCCAGATAAATATCACAATCCGAACGCTTGTACTCGAAATGTGGCGTGCTCTGCGTCGGCAACGCCCCCGACCAATACGCCACATCCGAATAATACGACATCACCAGCCGCCCCGGCTCCGGCGACACCAATCCCGCATAAGACGCATCGCCCCCGATCGGCAGCGCGATCAGCGGCCGCCCCCCGTCCTTCCACAGGTGATACAGCCCCGTCGTCCCCTGCGGATAACCCAACGGGTAATCACCCAGAAACCGCGGCGCTTCAATCCGTCCCGCCACGAACACCTCCCCGTCAACCTCGCACATCGCCGGCGCATCACACAAACCAATCCCATGCCCCGTCGTGTCACCCCCATCCCAATCCACATACGGCGGTTCAGCCCGGAAAAAAATCGCCGGCCACTCCGACCGCACCACGCACCACAACTCTCCGTCTGCCCGAAACAGCAGATCCGATTCCGACGACCAGTCATGCGCCTCCGTCCCCGCGATCTGCGCATGCTTCCGCCACGTCACACCGTCCTCACTCACAATCAACTCCAGCGGCGCGCGCTCCAGATCGTAAGACACCGCCGAATAGAACATCCCCTCATGCCATCGCACCCGCCAGATGAACGGCTCCACCTCACTGCCCATCCGCATCGCCTTCGGCTCCGACCAGTGATTTCCATCCTCCGTCCACGCCATGAAACAATCCGTCGGCACCCGCGTGTTGATCGACAGATACAATCGATCCCCCGCGTCCGTGAAGTGGCCGTCCTGCACCCCGCTGTCGTACGCCCCGCTGAATCCCTGTGGCCGATCGAACACCGCAATCTCATGCCAACGCCGAAAATCGTTCGAACGCAACACCACGATCACCCCGTGATCCGCGTGATGACACGTCCCCCGACGATACGACAGCCAATAATAATCCCGCCACTTCACCAGATCCGTGAACGCGTTGTACCAACCATCCCGCGCCACGCAGCGAATCGACGTCACCGAAGCATTCGGCCCCGCCGGCAACGGCGCGTCGCGATCCAATAACCCCAGTTCATACATGCCATACTCCCTGAACGGTCATCAAAAGTGCCTTCCGACAACGCCGATACCTTCCCCCGCCCCGCCCCATTGTGCAACACTGTCCGCCGCGCGCCGCCACCGATACAATCACGCCGCCGCTTATCTCGCCCGGAGCATCCCGTGAAGTTCGCCATGTGCAATGAGTTCTGCGTCGACTGGTCCATCGAAGACACCTGCGCCCTCGCCGCCGAGGCCGGCTACACCGGCATCGAGCTTGCCCCCTACACCCTCGCCCCGTCCCTCGATCTGATCCCCCCCGCCGTCCGCCGCGCCATCCGCGACGCCGCCGACAAACACCACCTCACCGTCGTCGGCCTCCACTGGCTCCTGGCCAAAACCCAAGGCCTTCACATCAATTGCCCCGACCCCGACACCCGCCGCCGCACCATCGACTACTACAAGAAACTCATCGAACTCTGCGCCGACCTCGGCGGCACCCGCATGATCCATGGCTCCCCCCAGCAGCGCGACGTCCTCGACAACGACACCCCCGACGCCGCCCTCCGGCGCACCGTCGACTTCTTCCTCGCCGTCGCCCCCGCCGCCGAGCAACATCACATCACCCTCTGCCCCGAACCCCTCGCCCGCACCGAGACCAACCACCTCAACACCAAAGACCAGGTCGTCGACCTCATCAACCGCGTCGACCACCACCACGTGCAGCTCATCCTCGACTGCAAAGCCATGTCCGACGAACCCACCCCCTCCCCCCAGCTCATCCGCGAAGCCGTCCCCCACCTCCGCCATTTCCACGCCAACGATGACAACATGTCCTACCCCGGCTCCGGCGCCATCGACTTCGCCGCCATCCTCGCCGCCCTCACCGACATCAACTACGCCGACTGGATCTCCATCGAAGTGTTCGACTTCTCCGTCGACCCCCGTGAAGTCGCCATCCAGGGCCTCAACCACCTCCGCGCCCACCTACCCGCCTGACCCCCGCTCGAACCGGCACACCACGTCATACATCTCGCCCCCCAGTAAATCCGCCACGTCCCGCTCCTTGATCATCGCCAGCTTCAACGTGTCACACGTAAACCGCGCCTCGTAGTTCGACTCCAGCGCCCGCCCCATCCCCTCGATCACCAGCAGATCCGCATCCGCCGCCGCTTCGGCAAACGCCTCACTCACCCGCGTAAAATCGATCAGCGGCATCCCGTTCCCCGACGCCACACACGTCATCCGCCCATCATCCAACGCGCCGCGCACCACCGGATCGAACTCGCCGATCCGCGCCATCAGCGGCACCAGTTCGGCGTGCAAAATATCATTGAGCGCCGGCTCCGTGTTCGCCGACAACACCACCGCCGTCCCCCGCCGCGCCAACTCCCGGGCCAGCGGAATCATCCCCAACACCACGTCCGCCCCCGCGTTGTCCACCAATAGCACCGCCCGCGCATACGCCTCACCCGACCACCGCGACGCCAGCGCATCAAAATCATCCACAAGCCACGGCCGACGAATCCGCCCCCGCGTCGCATCAAAATCAATCCCCCCGTCACGAAACAGCTCGATCGTGTCCGGCGCCCCCAGATCGAATATGTTCCCCGCGAACACCCCCGTGATCAGCGCCGCCAGCCGCGCCCCGTCTGCCATCCCATCAAGCTCACCCAGTAACTTCGGCAGCTGACCCACCGCCGCGTCGTTCTCCCGCGCCTTCACCACCCGATACACATCCCCAAAACCTTCCGCCCGCAAACACCCCTCCCGCAATTCACAGATGCGCATCACGCTCAATGCCCCAAACGCCGTCGGCTCCTCCCGCAACCGCTCCAGCATCCCCCCAAACACCCCGCGCACTTTCTCCGCCCGCGCCGCCGCGTCCGGCCCCCCGCCCTCCGATTCCATCGCATGTTCAAGCAGACTCGGCAACTGACCGGCGAACACGTCGATCCAATAACCACGACGATCCGCATCGCCCATCAGATCGAAACTGTGCGGACAGTAACCCTCACTATCAGCCAGCAACCCGAGCACGGCCATCGCTTCACCTCATGACCGTCACAGCGTCGCGAAGTTTTCCAGCAACGTCAGTCCCACCCGCTGAGACTTCTCCGGATGAAACTGCGTCGCGTAAACGTTTTCCCGGTGAATCGAACTGCAAAACGGCCCGTCGTAATCCGTCACCGTCGCCACCACCGACGCGTCCGTCGGCTCCGCGTAATACGAATGCACGAAATACGTGTACACCGGCCCCGTCAACCCCCGATACAACGCCTCGTCCCCCGACCACTCAAGCGTATTCCATCCCATGTGCGGCACCTTCAACGCCCGATCCGTCGGCCGAAACCGAACGATCCGGCCCCCGATCACCCCCAAACCCTCGTGCTGACCATCCTCTTCCGAT
The DNA here is from genome assembly GCA_002685935.1 of Planctomycetaceae bacterium. Lineage (GTDB taxonomy): Bacteria > Planctomycetota > Phycisphaerae > Phycisphaerales > Zrk34. The sequence goes on from NYZD01000003.1 coordinate 57,445, forward strand.
TCATCAAACAACAATTGCAGACCCAGACAGATCCCCAGAAACGGCCGACCCGATTCAACAAACTCAAGCACCGGCCCCACCCACCCCTGATCCCGCAGGTTCGCCATCGCATCCTTGAACGCGCCCACCCCCGGCAGAATCAACCGGTCCGCCCCCGCCACCTCGCGCGGCTCGTCAATCACCCGCGCATCATGACCCAACCGCTCCAGCGCCTTCTGCACGCTGCGCAGGTTCCCCATGCCGTAATTGATGATGGCAATCATATGGAAAGACCGTGACCCACAAACCCCAACTGCTTCACGCGGCCACGCTGCTTGGCGATCACTTCACCACCACGATCTCCACGCGCCGGTTCTGCGCCTTGCCCGTCGCCGTGCTGTTGCCCGCACGCGGGTGCGTCGCCCCGAAACCCGCCGAGTACAGCCGATCCGCGCCGATACCCCGCTTCTCCAGATGACGATGCACCGCCATCGACCGCTGAGTGCTCAGCTCCAGATTGTCTTTCCACTTGCTCTTCTTGATCGGATCCGAATCGGTGTAACCTTCGATGCGAATCGTCTTGCCCACGTATTGGCTGTTCAAGACCCTCGCCACCTGGTCCAGCGTCTGCTGCGCCGACTTCTTCAGCGTCGCTTTGCCCGGATCGAACAGAATGTCACTCTCAACCCGCACGATCGTCTCACCCCGCGCTCCGGTGTCCACCGTCACGCCGTCGATGTTCTCGAACGACGAGTTCGCGCCAGCGCCCTGCGTCACCGTCTTCGGCTTCGAACGCTCCGCATCCAATTCCTGTTGCAGCTGATCGCGGTCATACTCCGCCGCGACCAACGCCGACTTCGTCAGCTCCAGCTCGTCGCGCAGCGCCAGATTCTCTTCCTCCCACTCAAGAAGCCCCGTCGACGGCTTGTTTTTGTCACAGCCCACCGCGGCAACAAGCACAAACACGCCGAGCAGCCATCCATAGCGTCCGATTGATGCGTGAGCGATCATGAGACATTCCTTTCCGCAGCTTTGAGCCTGTGGGATCCTTCCGAGGTTTTCTGGGATCACCGAACCCGTTGATCGCACCGTTCAACCAACGACCGGCGAACACGCTGATCCTAGTCGATTCCCCCCGCCCGTGCCACCCGTTTGACCTTGAATTTGCCGACTCAAAGCCCCATCATCGCCCCGAAGTACCGCATCAGCGGATCACGCAGCAACATCACCCCCACCGTCGCGATCGCCAGGTGAGGCCCGTACGGAATCACCCGCACCTGACGGTGCAGGATCGACCCCAGCGCCGCCGTCACCCCCGCATACGCCAATCCGAAAAACGGCGCCGCGAAAAACGCCAGCACCGCCAGCCGCCAGCCGCACACCGCCCCCACCGCCGCCAGCAGATGCACGTCTCCCAACCCCATCGCCTCCTTGCCGAACGACAGTGTCCCCAGCACCCGCACCCCCCACACCACCGCACCCCCCACCAGATAGCCCATCACCACCCCCCCGACCCCCCGCCCCACCTCCGCCACCCGACCCGTCTGCGCCCCATC
>NYZD01000004.1 GCA_002685935.1 Planctomycetaceae bacterium
AGAAAATCCTTGCAACCGGAGCGGCTGCCTGACTATGATGGTTGTCAAATCGCTTGGGATGGTCCCGGGCGAAGGTCATATGGGAAATGTCCATGTAATACAAGCCCGGGTGTGTCCACCATTTGTCGCGGCATCTGGTCCTGGAGTACTGATCGTGAACACCATTCAATCCCATCCACGTCCCATGCTCCGCGCCGCCTGTCTTTTCGCCGTTATCCTCCTGCCCGCCGCTCATCTTCACGCCGTCGATTTCATCCCCATCATGAGCGTCCCCGACAATACGTCCGCCTGGAGCGACTATAACTTCGACGGATTCCCCGACCTCTTCGCCGGCACGACCTTCTTAACCAACAACTACCACATTGATCCCAACACCCCTTTCATCGAGCATCCCGGCGCCGTGCCCGGAATGGCCAACACCTTCAACACCTCCGTCGGTGATTACAACAACGATGGAAACCTCGACATATTTGGATACCGAATGGGCGAATTGGGTCCCGGCGGCGGCGAACTGAAGATCGCCACCGGCGACGGGGCGGGCAATTGGGTCGATGACAGCGCCAAAGCTTTGCCCACCTCCGTGTCCGACGACGCCGTTAATCGCGATCACATCATCGTCGATCTCAACAACGATGGCTTCCTCGATGTGTACATCACCTCTTGGGTCTTCGATTGGCCCGACAACGCATCCGAATCCTTCGCTCCCGACACCGACATCATCTACACCAACAACGCCGGCAACACCTTCTCCCACACCTGGACCTCCCCCATCAACCGCTACGGCAAGGGTGTCGTCCACTCCGACTTCGACCGTGATGGCGATCAGGACGTCTACGTCTCCAACTACTGGCTCGATCAGGGATTTCTCTGGCGCAACGACGGCTTCGACGGATCGTCCGGCCTCAGCGAACAAGCCGCCAACTACAACCTCTACGACGGCCCCGGCCACACCCAGGGCTCGTCCTTCGGTGACTTCAACAACGACGGCCATCAGGACTTGTTCATCAGCAACTTCGCCCACCCCGGCAACCCCCAACTGCGATTCATGGAAAACCAGGGCCCGGCTGGCAACTACAACTTCACCAATCGAGGCACCGGCGGCCTGCGTCAGCTTGAACCCCAGAATTCCGGCATCCCCGTCGACTTCGATAACGATGGCGATCTGGACATCTTCCTCACCGTCGACGCCGGCTACGGTGCCGAAAAGAACAAGCTCTATCGCAACGACGGCAACTTCACCTTCACCAACGTCACCCGCACCTATGCCCTACACGATGTCCGACAATCCAACCAGGGCGCCAACTTCCGCGCCGCATGGGGAGATTACGACAACGACGGATTCCTCGATCTCTTCGCCGACTCGCGCCTCTGGAAAAACCCCGGCGCGCAAAACTGGCCCGACAACCACTTCCTCAAACTCAAACTGAACGGCGGACAGGGCGCCAACGGACTCGTCAATCAATCCGCCATCGGCGCTCAGGCCCGCATCACCATCCCCGGACTCGGCACCCTCACCCGCGAAGTCCAGGGCGGCATTGGCCAGGGAATGCAAAACGATCTCGCCCTCCACTTCGGCCTCGGCACCTGGGACCAACCCGTCGACGTCGAAATCTTCTGGCCTGACGGCACCATCCAGAATCTTCTGGACGTCGACGTCGATCAGTTCCTCGCCGTCAACATCCTCGACCCCGTCACCTCATCCGCCATCATCCCCGAACCCCGATCCATCACCCTCCTCGCCGCCGGCCTCATCCTCCTCCGACCACGCCGCCGACGCCGATAGCCGGGCGCCGCGCAACTGACCCACCGATACCCGCCGCTCTCACGATTCGACCGCCCCTCGCCACCCCAAACCACCCTCTATGCGTATCGTGTCCTCGAAGATCACTTGAGGTAACTTACGCACCAACACCGTCCGCGCCGCCGCAGAAAGACACCAAGCCATGGCCTCATCACCAACGCCCTGGAAGTATTACCACCACCTCCGCCCCGATGAGTTGGCCGACGCCATGAAAGCCGCGCCCATCGCGTTCTGGCCCCTCGGACTCATCGAACACCACGGCTGGCACCTGCCCATCGGGTACGACGGCGTCAAGGCCGAACGCATCTGTATCCGCATCGCCGAAGACACCGGCGGACTCATGCTGCCCACCATGTGGTGGGGTGCCCTCGGTGGGCACGGCGACTTCGCATGGACCCACTACCAACCCGAATCCGCCGCCGCCGACATCCTCACCACCACCACCCGGCAGCTCATTCAGTTCGGATTCCGCATCATCGTCCTGCTCGGCGGCCATTACCCCTGGGAAGGCATCCTCGAAGAAAACATTCCCGCCATCGAATCCCAACACCCCGACACCCTCATCCTCTTTGGCTCTGAACGCACGATCTGCGGCGATCTCGTAGACATCCCCGGCGAACACGCCGCCAAAGAGGAGACCTCCTTCGGCCTCCACCTCTTCCCCGAGCTGGTCGATATGGACGCCCTCACCCCCGGCCGCGACGATTCCGTCTGGCCCGGCGGAAAAGACCCCCAATTCGATGACGCTTTCAGGAATCAGTTCATCGGACTGAGCATCGATCCCAACGACCCGCTCTTTGCACAGTCCTTCTTCCCCGACACCGCCACTGACGCCACCGCCGCCTCCGTCGACTACGGCCTGGCCAAGATCGACAAGATCGTGGACCACCTGACCCAACGAATCAACAACCACGACATCTCGGCCTGATCCGCCTGACCCAGGAAAGAACATCAATGGCCACGGCCGATTACGTCACCGCCACCGAGCAGGATCACCAGGAGATCTACCAGTTCCTCGCCGCCGATGCCAAAGACCCCCCGCAGGTCGTCGCCCGCCATCACTACGGCAGCACCGATCCCCACTACGTCCCCGCCCAACGACACCTCGTTAAAGTCGACGGCCAAATCGTCAGCCACGTCTACGCGCCCCGTCGCCTCACCCGAATCGGCATCGCCGAAGTCAACATCGGCGGCATCATGTGGGTCGCCACCGATCCCGAGCACCGCCTCCGCGGCTACGCCCGACAACTCATGCGCAACGTCTTCGATTACCTCGACCAGACCGGCTGCGTCGCCTCGCCCCTCACCACCCCCATCCGCGATTTCTACCGGCCCCTCGGCTACGAGGATTATCACAACGAATACCGCACCACCATCAACACCGACGACCTGCCCGCCGACAACCCCACCAACATCACCATCGAGCAATACACCCCCGACCACCTGCCCGACGTCATGTCCATCTACGACCAATGCTTTGCCGACTGGAGCTGGACCATCTGTCGCTCGCAGCCCTACTGGCAATGGCTCATCAAAAACCTCGAACCCGAAGACCGCATCCTCGTCGCCAAAGACGCCGACCGCATCGTCGGCTACGCCCTCTACGTCAGCCGCGACAAGGCCCTGCTCAGCCGAGACAACGCCGTCTGGGAAGCCGCCCACCGCCCAGACTGCGGCAACGTCTACCCCGCCCTCCTCGCCGGTCTTCGCCGCCATCTCACCGCTCAAAACGTCGCGCAGCTCTACCTTACGCTCCCCACCCACCACCTCTTGGCCCAGATCACCCGCGACCTCGGCGGCACGACACACGTCAGCCCCTACTACCCGTCGTCCACCACCTCGCGCATGATGAAGATCATCAACCTCCGCGCCTATCTCGACGCCATCACCCCAGAACTCCAGCGCCGCCTCCAACACTCACCCTTCGCCGACCACCAGGGCGCACTCAGCATCCAGCACACCGGCGAAGCACTCTCGCCCCCCGCATCCGCAACGATCCAACTCGACCATGGCCGCGTCGCCGTGCAACCCGCCTCCGACACCCCCGACACCATCGCCGGCAACGAGCGCTGGATCACAACCCTCCTCATCGGCCAGCAGACCCTCACCGACGCCTGCGACCTCGATCGCCTCACCGTCTCATCCGACACCGCCCGTCAGCTTGGTAGCGCCCTGTTCCCCTACACCTGCCCCTGGCGCGCCGACCTCGACAACGACACCGGCTAGAATCCCCGCACGGATATCATCTTCAACATGACCGCCGCCCGCCCGCAGGAGAACCCCATGACCACCTCGACCGTCCGCGACAAGCTCTGGCTCTGGGGGCACGAATCCGGCAGCCACGACGACGGCGCGAACATCCCCGGCTCCTCACGCATCCCCCCCGCCGAGGCCGCCTACTACCTCAACATCCCCAACCTCATCATGGTCCGCTATCGCGACTACGACGCGCCCGGTATCGTCCTCCTGCCCCAGCCGCCCTACGACCAATACGCCCTCGCCCTCAGCCCCCTCAAGCAACTCGTCTGGTCCTTCGTCAATGAGGCCGGCGTCACCGATGACCAGGAAGTCGATCGTGTCATCGATCTCGCCGGGAAATTCCCCAATATCACTGGCGCCATGATGGACGATTTCTTCCTCGAGAACCCCACCGACGGCAACATCGGCGTCCACACCCTCGATCAGCTTAGCGCCATCAAACAACGCCTCACCCTTCCCGACCGCAGGCTGGATCTGTGGGTCGTCGTCTACGCCCACAACTTCGACATGCCCGTCGCCGATCACCTCGCCGCCTGTGACGTCGTGTCCTTCTGGACATGGAAAGCCAAACACCTCGCCGACCTCGAAGCCAACTTCGCCCGCGCCGAGCAGATCACCCCCAACAACCGCAAAGTCCTCGGCTGTTACCTCTGGGACTACGGCGACAAGAAACCCATGCCCCTCGATCTCATGCAGGCCCAGTGTCGCATCGGCCTCGATTGGCTCAAACAGGGCCGCATCGACGGCATGATCTTCCTCGCCAGTTGTATCTGCGACCATCGCCTCGACACCGTCGAATGGACAAAACAATGGATCGCCGACGTCGGCGACGAACCCCTCGCCCCCTGACCGCACCGCTGTGAGTAACCCCATGCCCACGAAATCCAGAATCACCCGCACCCTCCGCATCGGCCTCGTCGGTTGTGGCGGCATCGCCGAGGCACACGTCGACGCCTACAACCAGGTCAGCCGCGCCCGCATCGTCGCCGTCTACGATCCCCGACCCACTGCCGCCCGCCGTTTCGCCGCTGACACCGGCGCCGACGTCGCCTCGTCACTCAAGCAGATGACCGCCGATCATCAGCTCGACGCCGTCTCCATCTGCAGTCCCCCCGGCGTCCACGTCGAGAACTGCCTGCCCTTCCTCAAAGCCGGCATCGCCGTCCTGTGCGAAAAACCCCTCGCCCACAACACCCCCGCCGCCGCGCGCATCGCCCGCGCCGTCAAATCGACCAGGACCCCGTTCATGGTCGCCTTCTGCCATCGATTCCACCCCGCCGTCGTCGCCCTCAAGAAACTCATGGACCGCCGCGTCCTCGGCCAACCCAAGCTCTTCCGCAACATCTTCGCCAGCAACCTGCCCATGCGCGGCACTCACCACGCCGTCCCCGCCCTCTCCGGCGGCGGCTGTCTCTTGAGCAACGGCTGCCATTCCTTCGACCTGTTCCGATTCCTCATCGGCCGGCCCACCCACGTTCAGGCCATGACCGCCAACATCACTCAGAAGGTCCCCGTCGAAGACCTCGTCCTCGTCCACCTCAACGCCAACAACAAAGCCTACGCCGAGATCAGTTCAAGCTTCTCACTCGCCGCCGACAACTTCATCGTCGAGGTCCGCGGCACCCGCGGACGCGCCGCCATCGAGTATTTCAACAAGGACCAACCCGACCTGGTCTACTACCTCAAGGGCGAACCCCACGGCCGAATCGTCGACGTCTCCGGCCAACCCAACCGCTTCGTCGGCGAGGTCCGCCACTTCCTTGACGCCCTGCGCGCCGGCGCCCGCCCCAGCGTCACCGCCGAAGACGGCCTCATCGCCAATCGCATCGCCGCCGCCTGCTACAAATCCGCCAAAGAGGGCCGCCGCATCCGCCTGTGAGGTTGTGTCTTCCCGCGCATCACCGGATCATGTATCAGCGACGCAATCATCGACTCACCCGCCAGTCCAGGAAGGAACGAACAACCATGCCCGCACCCATCGCACTGCAACTCTATTCGATCCGCGACGAACTAAACCAGGATTTCGAATCCGGTATCCGAAAGATCGCCGCCATGGGCTACGCTGGTGTCGAGCCCGCCGGCTTCCCCGGATCCACCCCGCAGGCCGCGGCCAGGCTCTTCAGGGAACTGGACCTCGCCGTTCCCAGCGCTCACGTCGCCCTGCCCCTCGGCGACGAAAAACAGCAGACCCTCGACACCATGGCCGCCCTCGGCTCGACCTGTATAGTCTCCGGCCTCGGACCCGACAATTACCTCACCGTCGATGACACGAAGAAGTCCTGCGAAACCTTCAACCAGGCCGCCGCTGTCGCTGCCGAACACGGCATGACCT
>NYZD01000005.1 GCA_002685935.1 Planctomycetaceae bacterium
CGGCGACGGCGGACACGGCGGCATGCCCCACACCACGGTCGATCCCATCATCGCCGCCGCTCACATCATCACCGCCGTCCAGTCCATCGTCTCCCGCAACATCGACCCCACCGACCCCGCCGTCGTCAGCATCGGCACCATCCACGCCGGCCAGCAATTCAACATCGTCCCCGACGCCGCCAAGCTCACCGGAACCACGCGCGCCCTCAACGAGACCACCCGCACGAAGATCCGCGATCGCTTCGATCAGATCGCCCAGCAGACCGCCGCCGGGCTCGGCTGCACCGCCGCCATTGAATGGGACATCGGCTACCCTACCACCGTCAACGACCCCGCCTTCACCGGCAACGTCCGCGACCTCGTCTCCCAATCCATCGGCGAACCCAATATTGTCGATCTCAAGGCTCCCTCCATGGGCGCCGAAGATTTCTCCTACTACGGCCGCGCCGTCCCCAGTTGCTTCGTCCTGCTCGGCCTCAAACCCAAAGACCAGGAATCCTACCCCAGCGTGCACACCCCCCGCTTCGATTTCAATGACGATGCCCTCGCCACCGGCATCCGCATGATGTGCCGCATCGCGCTCGACGCCGATTCATGATCCACATCCGCGCGATGACCCACGCTGACATTCCCCTCGGTATGCGACTCAAATCGCAGGCCGGCTGGAATCAGACCGAAGCCGACTGGCTTCGCTTCCTGTCGCTGGAACCCGACGGCTGCTTCGTCGCCGAATCCCAAGGCCGACCCGTCGGCACCACCACCGCCGCCATCTTCGGCGACGTCGCCTGGATCGCCATGGTCCTCGTCGACGTCGACCATCGCGGCCGCGGCATCGGCACCGCCCTGTTTCATCACGCGATCGACTTCCTCGACGCACAGAATGTCCGCGCCATCCGCCTCGACGCCACCGACCTCGGCCGGCCCATCTACCAGAAGCTCGGCTTTGAATCACAATTTGAACTGTCACGCTTCGCCGGACGCCTCGCCGAGGACTACACAAGTGCGGCCCACCTCACCCCGCGTCCCGCCGCACCGGCCGACCTCGCCGCCATCGCCGCGATGGATCGCACCGCCACCCGGACCGATCGCACCGGCCTCCTCCAGCGCCTCGTCAGCCAACACGTCTCCGCCACGCACGTCACCGACCACGACAACCGCATCACCGGTTACATCACCTCCCGCCCCGGCAGCGACGCGGCGCAGATCGGCCCCTGCCTCGCCAACGATCCCGCCGACGGCGCCGCCCTGCTCAGCCACGCGCTGCAGCAACACGCCGGTCGGGACGTGTACGTCGACATCCCAAAAGACCACGCCGACGCCGTTTCCCTCATCCGACGCATCGGCCTGCAATCGCGCCGTACCTTCATCCGCATGTGCCGCGGTGAACCCACTTCTGAACGCCGCCCCTCCCTCTGGGCCTCCTCCGGTCCCGAATTCGGCTAGATCAGTCCTTGTCCCCTCAAAACCGTCCCCCCCTGGCCCATCCAAAATAAGACGGATTTGCGCTTGGATTTCCGCCGTAAACCCGGATATGCTCCTAAGTAAGCAATTCGGTGACGTGGCCGAATGCAGTTCAAGTGGGAAATGGTGGCTTTGGCGCACCCCCGCGCCGAAACCGACACCGATGGAGAAAGATGATGATGGACAAGGGATTACTAGAAGGCTATGCCGTGCGGCGACCGATGTCGCCGGTGCGTTCGTTCGTAACGCTGTGTGCGGCCGCATGCATCCTGTCAGGCAACGCGTGGGCGCAGGTCCCAATCGGCAACACCGCCCAGCGCGTCATCACCCGTTTCAGCGGGCCCGGCAACGATATCTCGGATCCAAACTTTGCCGAGGACCTCTTCGTCAAGTCCATCCAGGAAAGCGCCACGTCCGTAGGATCCTACGTTGGCAAAGCACGAGCCACCCCCGGCAGCGTCGGCGCCGAATCCTACCTCGGCTACATCGAGGGCCTCGACACCTATGGCGGTCAGTCCAAAGCATATTCTGCAACGACCGTCGATGTCACTGGACCCGCCAACGGCACCGCTACACTCATCGTCGGCGGCCACATCAACGGCGGCATGGGAATCTTCGGCAGCGATGCCCACGCCGCCGCAAAGGCGTGGTATTCATTTAACGGCGCGCAGAATATTCGATTGCCGAGCGGCGCCACATCACTCAACTACGTCGGCCCCGTCTTCGGCAGAACGCTCGATGCCAGAGACCTGTTTTGGGACAAGGCAGCACCCGATGACACCCGGACCTTCTCAGAATACGATTACAGCCCTCGCCAGGATTTCAGGCTGATCGATGTCCCGCTCGATCCCAACGGCAACGGCTCGTTCTGGATGCAACTTTCCCTGGAAACAGAAGCCTACGAAGACGGCGAGGAAGAGCTCACTATCTTTGCCGCCGCCTCCGATTTCTTCAACACCGTCAACGGCTTCCTCGAACCCATGGACGCCGCTGTCTCAATCACGCCAGCGTCGCCATGGCAGGTCAACGCTTTCGGCACCTCCGACCCCTTCACCCCGATTTCGCCCGCGCCCAATCAGGTCGACGTCTCAGGCATCACCTCCTTGCCCCTGTCACCTGATGTCGGTTCGCCCGCCATACCCGCGCCGACCGCAACCGCCGGGTTCATGACCGCCATCGTGCTCTACGGCACACGTCGACGACCCCGAAACGCGCCCGCGTAATTCCTCAATCTGACCCGTCCGATCACAACGCGTCCAAATGGAGGAGACCAATGATGAAAGTGACCGGCGCTGGACTCATTCGATGATTGGCGTTGCCAATCTGCCTTGCCGCCGGCCTGGCGGGCCTAGCCGGCTTTGCCCGCAAGAGACCGGCCTGACACCGCGATCGTCGCCTCCGGCGCACACATCTCCATTGGGCGATAAACTTCCGGCTCTGGCCGACACCGCGCCGCGCCATTCAACAGGGACGACCCGATGTACCCCGACCTCACTCCCGGCAAGCACCTCGTCCTCGACCATCACACCGTCGCCGACACCTACCGACTCAAACGCCGCGTCCATCGCCCCACCCGCGATCCCGTCGCCTCCGTCCTCTGCGCCGACAGACCATGGGAAGGTGAATCCCTCAACGTCTTCAACGTCCACTTCAACCCCGACACCGGTCGCCACCGCATGTGGTACGGAATCGGCAAGCCTGCGATCGCCAGGCAACGAAGAGCATTGAAGTCCGGCCTCGCCGGCAATATCGGCGCCCCCCAACCTTACTATCTCTGCTACGCCGAAAGCGACGACGGCATCCACTGGGATAAACCCGCGCTCGGCATCTACGAAGATGACGCCGGCCCCAACAACATCTGCTTCAAGGGACACAGCGCCGCCGGCGGTTGCGGCATCCTCCATCGACCCGATGCCCCCGCCAACGAACGCTACGTCCTCGCCAACCTCGATTGGCTCTCCCTCACCACCGGCGGCGTCTGCCTCGCCTATAGCGCCGATGGCATCCACTGGGCCTACAAGGAACCCAACGGACCCATCGTCTTCGGCGAAAGCGACACCTTCAACAACATCGTCTACGACCCCGCCCGCGGCATGTACGTCGTCTACCTCCGCGGTTGGCACGCCGCCGCCGTCGACTGGATCATCGATTGGGTCGGCGGCTCCGGTCGCCGCATGGTCCGCAAGCCCCAGGCCGGCGACGACCCCACCGCCAGCGGCAAAGGCCAGCGCGCCGATTTCATCGCACAGCACGGCCGAATCAAGAACCAGCGCCGACGTGTCGCCGCCTCGCAGTCCCCCGACCTCGTCAACTGGACCGAACCGAAGATCATCCTCACCCCCGACGAACTCGACACCAACGATTTCTACGGCCTCGCCGTCTTCCCCTATGCCGACTACTTCCTCGGCCAGCTCTGGGTCTACGACGACGACGAAACCGAGACCAGCAACATCGAACTCGCCTTCAGCCGCGACGCCCTCAACTGGTCCCGCCTCCCCGATCGCCCCAAGTTCATTCCCATCGGTCAGCCCGGCGACGTCGACGGCTTCATGGTTCGATCCGCCCAGGCCCCCGTTATCGTCGGCGATGATATCTACGTCTACTGGACCGGCCACGAACGACCCCACGATGACGATTCATGGATCGACCCAATCCCCGACGACTACATCGAAGGCCGCCCCCCCGCCGTCCTCCGCGGCAAACTCCGAATGGACGGCTTCATCAGCCTCAGCGCCGACCGCCGGCTCGGCGCCCTGATCACCCAGCCCTTCACGCTCCAATCCAACAGGATCCTCATCAACGCCGCCACCTACGGCGGAGAAATCACCGCCGAACTCGTCGAACCATACGCCCTCGAACCCCGCGGCAAACCCATCGAAGGATTCGAGGCCAAAGACTGCGACGTCTTCCGCGCCGACAACATCCACCACCCCCTCAGTTGGAATGGCAACCACGACCTCACCACCCTCCGCGGCCGCCGCGTCATGCTTCGCATGTCCATGTACCAGGCCGACCTCTACAGCATCACCCTCTAAACCCATATTCGCCAGTTGATTCCTTAATGGAATCAAGAGGATCGAACAATGACACAACTTGAGCAATTCATTCAGGACACCGCGATCGTGAACACGCATGAGCATCTTGTGAAAGAAGATGCGTGGACGGCGGCGGGGCAGGCCCAGACGGGGCCGGACATCGTGTCGGAACTGTTCAGCGGCTACCTATCAAGTGATCTTCTGACCGCCGGGGCGACGCCCGAAGCGGTGGAGGCCGCGACCACGCCGACAGGAATCGACATCGCCAAGCGTTTTGAGGGCATTCGCGAGGCTTGGGAGATGAGCCAGCTCACCGGTTACGGAGAGGCGGCACGAATCACCGCCAAGCTGGTCTACGGGATGGACCGGATCACCGGCGACGCACTGGAAGCAGCGCAGGATGTCAGCAAGGCCAACCGCGTGCCGGGTAGACGCCATAGTCTGTTGTCAGAGACTGGCAACATCGATCATGTACAGATTGATGACTTTGTTCGCCCCTGTGAGCCGGATCCGTCCGGGTTGGATTTCTTTCTATACGACCTGTCATGGGTGAGCTTCTGCCAAGGCGCTGTGGAAGTGCCTGAGATATTGGAGCAGGTCGGCGTCGAGGTGAAGGACGTCGCGACCTACCGTGAGGCGGTGACCGCAATCTTCCAACGTTGGGGGCCCACAGCCATCGCCGTCAAAACGCAACACGCCTACGGCCGAACATTGCGGTGGACCGAGCAGACCGATGCAGACGCCGCAAAAGTCCTGGCAAAGGTCCTCGCCGAAAAACCCGTCAGCCAGGATGAGCTCGACTGTCTCGGCGACTGGGGTTTCGCCCGCGGCATCGAACAGGCAATGCAGCACAATCTGCCGATCAAAATCCACACGGGATATTACGCGGGCAATCGGAGCATGATCGTGGACCGCATCAGGCCCGGCCACTTGGCCCCCCTGTTGATCAAATACCCTGATGCGAAGTTCGTGCTGATGCACATCGGCTATCCCTACGAGGATGAAATCATCGCCCTTGCCAAGCATTTCCCCAATGTTTACGTCGATATGTGTTGGGCGTGGAGCATCGATCCATACGCGTCGTGCCGGTTTGTGCGCAAGATGATTCATGCCGCGCCGATCAACAGGTTGTTCGGATTTGGCGGCGACACCTTCTGCCCATCGGCTTCCGTTGGCTATGCGATGCAGGCCCGCGCCTGGCTCAATAGAGCGCTGCAAGCCGAGATCGACCAAGGCCTGCTTTCCGAGGATCAGGCGATTCAATTGGCCGAGCGGTTCATGCGCGCCAATCAGTTGAGTTGCTTTGACCTCAACGGCACGCGTGCGGCTATCCACGCGGCAGCTGCGGCTCCGGCGTGACGCCATGGACTGGCCTGCGCGGGTACTACGCCGCGGACCAGGAACAGTCCCCATCGCCCCCATTCGTGATGGTCGGCCGGCAGTCCACTATCACGGGTCGGCGCGCCGCACACGGCCAAGCGCTCTCGGCGCTTCGGTGATTGTGACACAACTCGTAAGGTGACTCCCATGCCCGGCAATTGGCCACCGAAACTGATCTTCAACACCGATGGCCACTGGATCATCAACTATCAAGACCGTTGGGAGCCGGATGACATAACCAAGATAATGCCGGACCTGGTGCGCGGCGGAGTCGACGCATTGTCGGTCCTGATTGGGATCGATGACGACGTCTCCTGGCGCGGCAGCCCGCATGCGCAATTGTGGGGCGACAACGTTACCGATTGGTCGCCCGATCCCGTCGCGACCGATATCCACGGCCACGCCATCCACAAGGGCGAGCCCCTTCGCTACCACGGGCGACTGGTGAAGGAGATTGACGGCCGTATGCCGATCAATGCCCACGAGTGTCTGCATCTGCTCCTCGCCAAGATCATCAACGACGGGCGCGACTTGATGCAGATCTACATCGATGGAGCGCGGCGGCACGGGATGACGGCGTACGCTTCGATGCGTATGAACGATGGCCACACGAACCTGGAGGATCGCGGCTGGTTCGGACGGTCCCAACAGAAGATCGACAACCCCGGATGGCTCATCGGCTGGCCCGCCCGAACGCTCGGTAAAGACTTCGCGTTCTCGTGGAACTGGAACTACGCCGAAGCCGAGGTGCGCGATCGCTTCCTCGGACTGATCGATGAGACCCTGCGCCGCTATGATTTCGACGGCATCGAACTGGATTTCTGCCGAGGCCTGCCGTTCTTCCGGCCCAACGAAGCTGTTCGCAACACGCCGGTGATGACGCAGTTCGTCGGCGACGCCCACGAAATAGTTCGACGCCGCCGTGCCGCAATCGGACGGGACTTGCGGTTCGTGATTCGTGTGCCGGTCGATCTCGGCGCGAATCTTGAAGCGGGAATCGATACTGAAACGTGGATCAGTGAAGGGTTGGCGGACATCTTTGTGCTCGGATCACCTTCCTACTGCGTTGACCGCATCGACATCGCGTCCGCGGTTGCAGCGGCTGCCAGCAGCGATGCGCTGGTGTTCGCCGGCTTCGACGGCGCAACCTATCTCGCGTCGCCTACAGAAGGCTACGAGACCAGTCCCTCGGCCGTGCTGTGCGCCACCGCGCTCAACGGATATCGTGAAGGGGCAGCTGGCATTCATCTTTTCAACTACGACTACACGGGAGTCCATCGCGCCGGGCCATCCAATGAAGACTTCAACGTCTTCGACGCGCATCACATTCAGACCATGCTTGATCTGTGCGATCCCGATCGTCTCGAACGGCGTAGCCGGTGCTATTACCTGCCCTCGCCCGACTGGGATCCGGGGCCAGACCATCGTCTGCAAGTGCCGCGCAAGATCGCGTTGATCGGACGCGGGGCCGGCGCCGGACACGCCATGCGCATCACCGTGCATGACGACATTGAATCCGGCAAGGCATCCGGGCGAATTGCGAAGGCCGAACTGCGCCTGCGGACCTGGGACCTCGATCCTGTGCTCGATCGCGTCCGTTTTGAGATCAACGGCGAATCAGTGTTGTTGGATACTGCCGGCCGCATTGAGAACGGTCACGGCAACTGGTGGTATGTCTTCGACGACCCGCCGCTGCGTCAGGGAGTCAACACAGTTTTACTGTTGCTGGAGGGCGGCGAGACCCCACCGGAGCCCTGGCCGACGGTGCAGCAGTGCGAAATCGTACTGCTGGCCGACTGACCGCCCATTACGTGTCGCATGGGCGAATCAGCGCACATCCGACTGTAGATCGACTGACGCAGCAGACCGACCGTCGCGTGGCGGCAGTTTTTGCCCGTGCACCATTCGCCGATGCGCTGGCTCGCCGAATCGCTCAGATCCAACGCCTCATCCAGTTCGCGATACGCCGGCAGGTCCGCGTCACTGGTCGCCTCTGCCCCGTGGAATCCAGCCTCACGGCGCGGTCTGAATCCACTCGCCACGCCACCCCGCTTGGTTGCCTCCCGCCCCACCCCTCACTAAACTGCCCCGCTTTGCCGAATCCCGACCCCGGAGAATCAGTCATGACGATGCCCGAACGCATTGAAAACATCCAACAACTCGAGGACATGCTCTCCGAGCCCACCCCCGGCGCCGTCGAAGCGATGAAACAGCTCGACGGCGACATCATGATCCTCGGTGTCGGCGGCAAGATCGGACCCTCCCTCGCCCGGATGACCATCCGCGCGATCGCGGCCTCCGGCAAGAAACGTAAACTCATCGGCGTCGAACGCGCCTTCCAGGGCAATGCCAAGCAGGAGCTTGACGACCTCGGCGTCGAAACCATCGAGGCCGACCTCCTCGACCAGGACCAGCTCGACGCCCTGCCCCAGGCCAAGAACATCGTCTTCATGGCCGGCATGAAGTTCGGCTCCACCGGCAACGAGCCGCTCACCTGGGCCATCAATACCTTCCTGCCCGGCGTCGTCGGACGTCACTTCTCCAACAGCCGCATCATCTCGTTCGGCTCCGGCAATATCTACGGCCTCGTCCCCATCTCCCAGGGCGGCTCCGACGAATCACAGACCCCCAATCCCTTCGGTGAATACGCCGGCTCCTGCTTTGGCCGCGAACGCATGTTCGAACACTTCAGCATCGTCAACGGCACCCCCGTCACCTTGTTCCGACTCAACTATGCCGTCGAGATGCGCTACGGCGTCCTCGTCGACATCGCACAGCAGGTCCACAACGGCGAAACCATCAACCTCGCCATGGGCAACGTCAACGTCATTTGGCAGGGTGACGTCAACGCGCTCGTCCTCCAGTCGTTCGGCGTCGCCGCCAGCCCCGCCTTCATCCTCAACGTCGCCGGACCCGAGCTGCTCAGCCTCCGTAAGGTCGCCACCATGTACGGCCAGCTGATGGGTAAGGAAGTCACCTTCGAGGGCGAAGAAGCCAACGACGTGCTCTACTCCAACGCCCAAACCTGCCACCGCCTATTTGGATACCCGCGCGTCGGCGTTCAGCAGATGGTCCATTGGATCGCCGACTGGGTCTCCCGCGGCGGCGAATCCCTCGGCAAACCCTCGCACTTCGAGGTCCGCGACGGCAAGTTCTGATACGCGACGCTCGCCAACTGACCACGCATCGCGCGCCCAGATAGCCGCGCGTGGCAACCCGCGGTCTTCGTGAACTCACGCCGCACCTCCCCATGCCCACTTCCCCCATCCAACCGACCGACACCGGCATCACCCTCCACGTCAAAGTCATCCCGAACGCCAGTCGCGATCAAATCGTCGGCCCCATCGGCGACGCAATCAAGATCAAAGTGACCGCGCCCCCCGAAGCCGGCAAAGCCAACGCCGCCGTCCGCAACCTACTCGCCAGAGCCCTCGACCCCCCCCCCCGCAACATCACCGTCCAATCCGGATCTTCCCAACCCCAGAAACGCATCGCCGTCGACAACATCACCCCGCAACAAGCCGCGGCCCTGCTCAACCTGCAATAGCACCCCCACTCAACCCGTCACATCCACGCCCCCCGCAAGATCGAACTCAAACGCATGCGTCGGCGTCGTCACCTGCAACCGCCCATCCTCATATTCCGCCACCGCCTCGGCCGCGCTCGGCACCCGCGCCGCGTTCCCCGCGACCAGCAACGTCACGAACACCGCCGATCGCGCCGCCGCCGAATTCTCGATCGTCAGCAAATCCAATTCATGCGTCGGCTTGCCGTCCGTGTAATTCAGTGTCTGCCGCTCCGTACGCATCACCACACCCTCCGGCGCCAGCGAACGAATCACCAGCGAGGCAGACTCACCGCGCCCGCTAAACACCTCTGGCAAATCCTCGCTCGCCTCCAGCCCAAATCCCGTGTGAAACAGCTGCGAGAACCTCGCCGCCGCCTCGGTTTCCAACACATCCACAATCAACCACGTATCCGGCTGCACGTACACCAGGTGCCGCAGGTAAACACGCACCCCCAGCTCGTCCGGATACGCCGCGCCCGCGTCACCCACCACCACGTCATACCCGGCGCCGCGATCCGCTCGCAACATGCGCGGGCACGCATGCCCCGCACGGAACGGCAAATCCTCAAACCAGGCTGGGCTCTCCCCCAGTTGCCCCGCACCGTCCACCAGCACCGTATTGTGATATCGCGTCCACTTCTGCGTGTACCCCGCGGGGCAGATCACGAACTGCCCGTGTGAGAAGATCTGAAACGTACCCGCGAACGCCTGCATGTGCCCGCCCGCCACGGGATTGCGAAACTCACGCATCGCCTTCGCCCCCATCGATGGCCCGCACACCACGCCCCACACGCTCGCGTCATCATCCGTCCAACTCGACCGCCCCATCACGACGCCCAAATCCTCAAAATGCTTGAACGTCTCCAGCGCCGGCTCCGCCTCCGGCGCCAGCGGCGCCACATCCGCATCAATCGATCCCAGACTCATGGTGCGCTCGATCGGCGTCGCGTTCGCGCCGTATTCGTCAAGCGTGTTCGCCAGCCACTGCGCCCGCCGGTCGCCATACTCCGCCGCGCACACCCACGCCACCGCGTCCGGCCCGTACCAATGCCAACCATCGCTGTCGCCGAACATCATAAACGTCGACCGATCCGTCCAATACTTCCGCGGCAATGTGTGATGAATCAATCCCGTCGGGTATGCCTTGAACCATTCGCTGTCACGCAGCAAGTCCACGCCCAGCAACGCCCGCGTCAGCAGCAACGTGCGCATCAGGTAATGGGAAAAGTAAGACCCGTACGCCACCGTCTCCGGCGACACCCCATCCGCCGAACACGCCGCCATCGTGCACCGCAGCTTCTCCAACACCAGATTCCACCACGGCGAGATTGCTTCACGCTCACCGTACAACACGCTCGCCGCCCCCGTCAGACCCGCCAGCGCCACCGTGTGGTGATTGCATAAATACCCGTACACCGGCCCCGAGATGCAGTCGCGCCAATGATCGAACAGCACCGACGCCGCTCGATGCGGCGCCTCGACGAATTCCTCCCGCGCCCCCTCATCCAGATCATGCCAAAGCCAGTCCAGCGCCACCGAATAACCATGCCCCGTGTGCCCGAACTGCAGATCAATCCCCCAGTCCGTCCATGCGCCGAAGCTGCGCATCCCCGCCACCGCCGCATCCAGGTAGCGCCCCTCGCCCGTCACCCGATACCCCAGCGCCAGCGCCGCCAGATCACTCCCCGCGCCCCGGTAGTCGCCCGTCCCGTCCTGCGGCGGCCACGCCTCCGCCATCCGCCGGTCCGCCACCTCAATCAAACTGTCCACCGCACGGCCCACCAACGCATCGCGCCCCGCCCCGCGCAGTCGCTCAAAACCCGCCGCGTCCAGATACATCCGCGGATGCACCCCCAGCAGCTCGCGCTCGATCGGCGAAGCGCTGTTGATCACATCCGCCTCCCCAAGCATCACGGCACGTCCAGCATCAGACGAGGTCATAGCCACTCCTCACTCAAACCAGGCTTTCGCACATCAAGACGCACCGGGACAATCCAACACCGCCCCGCCGCGCATGCCAACCACCCAATACAATAACACCATGCCCCACACGCCCAACCAGACCCTCACCGACGAACCAACCTTCCCGTGAAAGGCTGTCGACGTCTCCCGACTGTAGCCCCGCAAATCCGCCTCACACATGCCACCGCGACAGTCCATCCACATGGCCGACACACCACCCACCCCCGAGCGCATCATCACCCTCCGCGTCTACGGTTCCATCCTCTACGAAACCGGCGCATGGAATGACCAGGGCAACGCCGACCCCAACGACGCCGCCGACCTCGCCCCCCAACACATCGAACAATGGATGGAAACCTGCCGCGCTCATCGCCTCACCACCGTCCTCTGGCAATCAAACTGCGGCGGCACCTCCACCCACCCCTCGCCCGTATTCCCCCTGCCCGGGCCACCACTCAAACCGCACAACCAGGCATGGCAGGACGTTTGGGATTTCCTCGGCCGACAACTCCGACGCTTCGACACGCTCGACGTCGCCATCCGCGCCGCCCACGACCGCGGCCTCCGATTCGCCTACGCGCTCTGCCCCTTCGACTTCGTCGATAGTCCCTTCGAGCAAAGTCCCTTCCATCCCGACCTCTGGGTCCAATCCCGCACCGGCGACCCCTTCCTCGGCGTCCCCTGTCTCGCCGAACCCAAAGTCTTGGACCTCATCCTCCAACACGTCTGCGACGTCCTCGATCGAGGCATCGACGATCTGGTCATCTCCCCCTTCTGCCACACCGTCGGCCTCGGCCAAAACACCCCCGATCACTACGGCTTTAATCCCCCCATCATCGAAGCCTACAAACAGCAGCATGGCACCAACCCCGTCACCGATCCGGTCATCCCCGCCCACCTCCACCAGGTTCCAGGGCGACTTCTTCACCACATTCCTCCATCGCCTTCACGATGAAACCGCAAAGCGCAACCAACGCCTCATCCCCTTCACCACCCCTGACCACCATCATGCCATCGGCGGCCAATCCGGCAACGATCTGTCCGCCCACTACAACAACGGCGCCCCTCGCCCCGACGTCCCGCCGGCCTTCGGCTTCGATCTCCAACACACACAATGGGCCGACCGGGACATCGTCGACGCCCTTCTCATCCTCGCGCCACCCCCAAATGCCATCGCCGACTGCGAAAAGATCCGCAGCCAGACAGACCTCCCCGTCATCCTCTGGCGCAAAGTAGGCCCACTCGATCCCCCCGAAGCCTGGTCCCAATACCAATCCGAATCCCGCGACGCCCTCACCACCCTAAACGGCTTCAACGCCCACGCCATGGTCTACACCAACTACCGCGACTACCCCGACAAAGTCTTCAATCTATTGAAGTAAATCCCGCCGCAAACTACCCCCTTGACACATCCGTCCGACCCATCATACAGTCCAAACTGGATGAGAAACTCCGGTATTGGATGGAAGATGATTCCCGACGACCGACCAATGAAGACCGCGTCGCCGCTGCCCCC
>NYZD01000006.1 GCA_002685935.1 Planctomycetaceae bacterium
CGCACATGAAGCAAAACCATTCCATTGGACCTACTCCGGCCAACCCTTGGCCGCGTAATTGTCCGAAAACTTCATTGGTGAGGGACTAGTTGCCGTAAATCACGCATCGCCGGCAGGCCGACCCAATCAAAAACGCGCTTCCGCGAATTTCCGCTTGCCATGCGGTAACGATCTGTCTATAGTTAAGCGCTTTGGAGAATTGATCTGCGAAAGACTTTCAGATGAGTGGGCCGACGGCGGCCCGATGATGAGCAGCCGCGGACACCAGACCGCACCACCCGCCTACGCGATTGAACTGGGGCGGAGGGAAAACGAAGTTGACGTCTGAGTTCCAGCGGCAAGATTCGCAGCCCGAAACTTTTGAGGGATTTGACAACAGTGCGGCGCATCGGCACAACAGTGCGGCGCATCGGCATATATGAGGTAGGCCTCGACTGCCACGCCCGCTGAAAACAGACTACGACCACCCCTTACTGCGTCTCGCAATGGGACGCACAACCCCGGCCCAGAGATCCCCCCGTCTCTGGGCCTTTTTTCTTTGCACACCACAACACCGCACAAGGCGCAACCCGCTCAACCCGCGCAACCCGACCGCCAAATGTATTGAAGCAATCAGCGCCGCCCGTCTGCGCTACCGACCAACCTGCAGGCGACTCACCGCCATGCCCAGCTCTGACCCGATCATGCCGCCCGGAGGCCCCGGCGTCGTGAATGTGCAGCCCAACAACTGAAATGTCGATCTGTCGAACCCCGACCAGTTCGCACCCACCAGCGCCATGTCGCCGACGTCCACCGTCCCGTCCCCGTTGAGATCCGCGTTCGCCGGATAGCGCCCCGACTCACCCCACTGCGCGCCGAGCAGCGAAAGATCGGCCACATCCACCACGCCATCGTCCGTCACGTCGCCGCGCGCACGCCCCGTGCGCACTCGCGTGATCGCCGCGTCATCAATAACAACGGCCGCCGGCCCCGCGTCATCACCGCTCGCCTCAAGTCCCACCGCCCAATAATTCGTGCCCCCCAGCGATGTCCGCACCGCGGACACATCGTAGATCCGCACACCGTCCTGCCACACCGCGATGCGCCCGTCCCGCTCTTCTGAAAACCGCGCGAACACCTCAACGTGCACCCATCGCCCGACCACCACCGGTCGCGCCGGACTGTGACGCTGCTTCGCCTGATCCGTCGGGTCGTTCACCGGACTGTGCAGCGTCAGGAAGAACTTGTCTTCAGCCCGCGCCAACCGAATCGACCACGTTGGCTTGCTCACCCGAGCCTCGGGCGACGTGGATTTGAACTGCATCAACGTGTGCGACCCATCCCCATCGAAAGACCGCGGCAGATGGTACCACGCACTGTAGTACGCCCGATCCGGCAACGACTGGGACCCGCCTTCATCCAGCGGTTTGTCGCGCCAACGGATCAGATACACCGCCCCACCCCGCGCGTCATCGCCCGGCGAATGCGTCAACCGCACCGCCTGTTGTCCCGAATGCACCGTCTTCGTCTCAAGCGTCGCCGCAACCGAATCATGCTGATCGAAGACCCCCCCGCCCGGTAGCGCCGCGTCGCCATCCGACCATTGACTCAGGCCCTCCTTTTCATGATCCGCCGACCACCACACGTGGGCCTTCGGCAGTTTGTCGATCCATGTCTGCCCCGCCGACGGCGACACCACCACGCAGAGCGCGATCACAACCGCCCACTTGCTCAATCCGTTGATCATTCAATCACTCCCAAGTTGAGCGATGCCCATCGTGCCCGAAGCCGCGGGGCATTGTGACGCACCGCCCGTACCACAATATACTGCCCCCGCTCTCACACGGTTCGGAATATGCCATGACACCACAGGACGATGCCGCCCGACGCGCCTATTGGGCCGAGCAGTTCGACGCCGCCTACATCCTGGTCGAACGCACCTTGACCAGCCACGTCGACGACTGCGGCGAGGGCTTCGCCTCACTGATCGACACCGCCGATCAGGCCGGCGTCCACGTGATCTTTTCCGATACCCAGGTGGTCGAAAACATCGACCGGCTGTTCTACTTGCGCCAAGGCATGATCGACATGTACCTCGCCGCCGCAGAGGCCATGAACCAGCGCGGCTGGGTGATGAAAGTCGAAGACGGCTTCCGCACCCGCCACATCCAGACCGGCCTCAGCGTCAAGCCAGACATCTTCGATCAGATCGTCGATCGCGTCGCCTGGGAGTGCGGCGGCACGCCCCCCATCGACCTGCTGTTCAAACGCATGGCCTGCCTGATCGCCAACTACCCCGCCGCCGGTACCCACATGTCCGGCAGCGCCATCGACATCTCCGTGTTCGAGCGCCGGTCCGGCGGCGCGATCGGGAACGAGATCGATCGCGGCGGCCCTTACGTCGATATGTCCGAACGGACGCCGATGAATTCACCGTTCGTCAGCGAAGAAGCCCAACGCAACCGCCGCGAGATCACCGAGACCATGGAAGCCCACGGCTTCGTCGCCTACCCCTACGAGTTCTGGCATTACAACGCCCACGACATCATGGGCAACCTGGTCAGCGGCTCCAACACCGCACCCCGCTACGGCCCCGTCGACTGGGATCCCCAAACCAATCACGTCACGCCCTACGAGAACGCCTCCCAACCCCTGAACCCGCCCGACGTGATCGAGCGCGAAATCGCCGCCGCGCTAAGCCGATTGAATCAATGATCGAAGCGCACGCCCGCCCCATCATTCCGGCGCATTGTCGAGAATCTCTTCAATGCGTCCCATCACCTCATCGGTCAGCTTCTCCACCGCATCCGCCGCTTTCACGTTCTCGTGCACCTGCTCCGGACGCGTCGACCCCGTGATCGCCGTGCTCACGTTCGGGTTCTTCAGACACCACGCCAACGCCAGGTGAGTCATCGTCATCCCCAGGTCGCCGGCCAACATCGTGAGCCGCCGCACCCGCGCCAGATCTTCATTTGAAATCGCGTTCTTGCGGCTTTCCGCGTCTCGTCGGCCGAATCGCGAGTCCTTCGGAAACCCCTCGTTGTACTTGCCCGTCAACACCCCCTGACACAACGGTGAATAAATCGTCGTGCCCAGACCATACGCGTCAAACAACGGTCTAAGCTCGCCGTCGACGCGCCTCCGATGCAACATCGAATGGCACGTTTGTTCCATGGTCGGCCCCACCAGCCCGTCGCGCTCCGCGATCGCATGAAGCTGGTGTAAATCGCCCGGACTGAACTCGCTCGTGCCCCAGTAGAAAATCTTCCCGCGCGCGATCAACTCGTTCATCGTGTGCGCAATCTCATCCAGCGGCGTGTCCGGATCGGGCCGATGGCAGAAACACATATCGACGTAGTCCAGGTGCATGCGCCGCAGCGCCGCGTCCACCGCCTCCACCAGATGCTTGCGCGATAGACCTGCCTGGGTCGGCGCATCCCCGAACCCGAAGACCTTCGTCGAGATCACCAGTGTGTCGCGCGGCCAATTCACCTTCTCAAACACACGGCCCATCGCCTCCTCCGCGGCCCCGCGCCCGTAACCCTCCGCGCCATCAAAAAAATTGATGCCCGCATCATACGCCGCCTCCATCACCGCAAGCGTCGCGTCGTCATCGACCGATTCACCGAACGTCGTCCACGAGCCGATCGATACCCCGCTGACCTTCAGCCCGCTACGACCCAATTTCTTGTAAAGCATCACGTCACCTCCATTCCTGTTCAGTATTGACCAACGTGGGTCGACCATCTTAACGCCCAAGCAACCAGATTGCTCACGCGATCCACCGCATCGCGTATCATCGTGCGATATGAGAATAGACGCCGTCCGCATCCATCAGCTCATCGTCCCCATGAAGCCCGACGCCGTGCACTCACCCGGCGTCCAGGACAAGCTCTGCGCTCCCGATCCCGTCACGGGCCGCAGCCTCAACTTCTGGGAGTTCCCCAAGTGGATCATCGAACTCGTGTCCGACACCGGACTCATCGGCCTCGGCGAACCGCGCCGCGGCGATCTCTACGGGCCGCTCAGACAATACGCCGACCTCATCCTCGGTAAGTCGCTCATCGAATTGCCCGTCGGCAACCTACCCCTGCCGCACGGCGATGACTATGAGTCCTACATCATCTACGAAGCATTTGAAATGGCCTGGCTCGACCTGCTCGGAAGACATCTCCAGGTGCCCGTCCACCACCTGCTCGGCGGCAAGCGGATCGACCGCGTGCCGATCGACTACTGGATGGGCCGCGCCGATCCCGATGAAACCGCGCGCCGCACGCAGCTCGCGGTCGACATGGGCTTCCACGGCGTCAAAATGAAATGCAAACGCGGCGACCCCATCGCCGATCGCGTCAAAGCCGTCCGCGACGTCGCCCCCGACTTTTCCATCGTCCTCGATCCCAACGATCGCTTCGAGGACCCCGCCGGCGCGATCGAAGTGTCCAATCAGTTGGCCGCGTTCGATGACGTCCTCCTCGAAAGCCCCGTGCCGCAGGACCGCCTCGATTGGTACGTCCAGCTGCGCCGCAGGATCCCCCACAAGATCGCGCTGCACCTGACCTCCATCGACCAGTTGATCCCCGCCCTGCGCGCCGACGCCGCCGACTGCTACAACCTGCTCGGCCCCCTCAAACAGTTCACCGAGTGGGCCCGCCTCGCCCACGCCGCCGGCTGCCCCACCTGGCGCGGCACCGGCATGGACCTCGGCGTCCGCGACATGAGCAGCGTCCATGCCGCCGCCGCCGCCGGCTGCCAAATCAACAGCGATATCATCGGTCACCTGCTGC
Source organism: Planctomycetaceae bacterium (assembly GCA_002685935.1). Lineage (GTDB taxonomy): Bacteria > Planctomycetota > Phycisphaerae > Phycisphaerales > Zrk34. The sequence goes on from NYZD01000006.1 coordinate 4,764, forward strand.
GCGAACACAGCCTCCTCGCCGAGCCGATCGCATTCAAAGAAGGCGCCCTGATCGTCCCCGACTCACCCGGCCTGGGCGTATCACTCGACCCCGCCGCACTCGAGAAATACCGCGTCGATCTCAACACCGTTCGACGCTGATCCGCCCACGCGGCCCGCAACCCCATCACCCCGGACTTCGCCTGGCCCCGTTCGTCGGACTCGCCAGGATGGTTGCCCCGCTTTCTTAAGGAGATTCACACCATGGCGCGAATCCTACATCTGATCGGTTTGTGCACACTACTGCTCGCCCCCGCCTGCCAGGTCGTCCCCCTGACCATCGTCGAGGACGGCACCCCCCTAGCCGTCATCATCGTCGAGGCCGACGCGCCCAAATCGCTCGCTGCCGGTGAGGCGATCCAACACTACGTCGAAAAAATGAGTGGCGCGCGCCTGCCGCTGGTGATCGAAGGTCAACCCGTTGACGACGAGCCCGCCATCCGTCTGCTCGTCGGCCATACCCAAGCGGCGCGTAAAGCCCACGTCGACATCCCTTCCGGATTCGACACCACCGTGCGCGAAGACATCTTCGAAGAAGAAGGCTACGTCCTGAAAACCGTCGGCAACAGCATCGTCATCGCCGGCAACAACGACGGCAAATACAAAGGCACCCACTACGCCGCCCACGCCCTGCTCGAGATGCTCGGCTGCCGGTGGTACTTTCCCGGCGACTGGGGAGAAATCGTCCCCGAACAACACACCATCACCATACCCGCGCTCGACATCGAGTCGCGCCCCGACTTCGCCGTGCGCCGCTATTGGCTGTCCGGCTGGACGCCGATCCGAGGCAATGAGCGCGCCGAAACCCACGAATGGGGTGAGAAGATCGGCCTGAACTTCACGTCCTTCTATCCCGAAGTCGGCGACGGCGGGCTCGCCTTCCTCGTGCCCCCCGATGAATACTTCCAGGAACATCCGGAATTCTTCGCCATGAGCGAGGCCGGCGAACGGCACGTCGGTTCCATCGTCCATCACACCATGCTCTGCCTGTCCAACCCCGACCTGCTCGAAGAGAGCAAGAAAAACCTGCGGGCCGCCTTCGCCGGTGAAAGGACCCTCGGCAACGTCACCGACATGGGCTTTGGCATCAGCCCGCCCGACGGCGCCCCCTACTGTTACTGCTCCGAATGCAAACAGGACAGCGCCAACTTCGCTTACCCGCGCTACGTCCATCGCACCACACAGAGCGAGGAATTCTTCGGCTTCGCCGCCGAACTCGCGCGGGAGTTCCCCGACAAGTTCGCCTCGACCATGGCCTACTCCCTGCGAGAGATCGTCCCCCAGGGCGTCGAGATTCCCCCCAACTACATGGTGATGATCGCGCCGATCAGCTGCGACGTGATGCACCCGATGGATTCCGAGCTCTGGCGACGCCGCGACTACGTGCGCAATCTCAAAGCCTGGCGCGCCCAGACCCCGCACATCACGATTTACGACTACAACCCCGGATTCCTCATCGGCAACTGGGTCCCTGAGCGCGACACCGCCAACTGGGCCGTCAACGCGAAAATCTATCGCGACATCGACATCAAAGGCTTCCGCCGTGAAGGCCGCAAGGCCGTCATGCAGACCTGGACCAGCTACTACATCATGGCCAAGCTCCTCTGGGACGCCGACGCCGACGTCGACGCCCTCAAACGCGACCTCTACGACACGTTCTTCGGCCCCGCCGCCGGCACCCACGTCCAGGCCTGGTGGGACGCCTGTGAAAACGAGCTGCTCCAGAGCACCATGCAGGCCCACGAAGATTTCTTCATCAATCACGTCTACAACGTCGACTTCGTCCGCGGCATCCGCAAACACATCGACGCCGCCCGCAGCGCTCAGATGACCGACGCCCAGCGCGGCCGCGTCGAGGCCGTCGCACTCATCGCCGATCACCTCATGGCGTTCGCGCAGCTCAACGCCGCCGAAATGCAGATGGATTACGTCGACGCCGCCACCGCCGCCGGCCGCATGGTCGAACTCGAAAACCAGTTGCACGACATCTATCCCCACTTCATCGAAAACGGTCCCATGCACGAGGGCGTCGTGTTCCCCGCCGGCCGCAAGAAGACATTCGAAGCGCTCGCCGCCAAAATGGATGGCACCGTCGGCGACCTCGTCGCTAAACTCCCCCTGAACATGAAGTTCACCCGCGATCGATTCAACGAAGGCATCATCGGCGGATGGCACCAGCCCGAATTCGACGACCGCACCTGGGAAACCAAGAACACCTACTACCCCTGGGACCAGCAGGACCCACCCGAAGACGCCGCCGGACACGATTACGACGGCCTCGGCTGGTACCGCGCTGCCTTCGACGTCCCCGCCGACATGAACGGCCGCGACTTCAAGTTCTGGTGCGGCGGCACCATCAACGAAGGTTGGGTCTGGATCAACGGCAAATACGCCGGCCACAAAGCCCACAAGCTCTGGTGGGGACACCCCCACGACTTCGAGTTCGACATCACCGACCTCATCAAGCCCGGCCAAACCAACACCATCGCCATCCGCGTCCACAACGACGCCGAAATCGGCGGCCTCTTCCGCCGCGGATTCATCTGGTCCCCCGTTCGATGATGTGAGCAAGGAAGACCCCGCGTTCACCCGCCCTTCGCGATCTTCCGCAGCACCGTGTGCAGAATCCCGCCGTTGCGGTAGTAGTCCACCTCCACCGGCGTGTCGATTCGGCAGCGCACGTCAAACGTCTTCGTGTCGCCCGATTCTTCGGTCGCGCGCACCGTGATCTGCCCGCCCGGCTGCAGATCGTCCGGCAACTCAATATCAAACGTCTCGCGACCGCTCAGACCCAGCGTTGCCCGCGTCTGGCCTGCATTGAACTCCAGCGGCAATACGCCCATGCCCACCAGGTTCGAGCGATGAATGCGCTCATACGACTCGGCGATCACCGCACGCACGCCCAGCAGGTACGTCCCCTTGGCCGCCCAGTCGCGCGAACTGCCCATGCCGTAATCCTTACCCGTCAGCACCACCAGCGGAATCCCGGCCGCCTGATACGCCATCGATGCATCGTAAATCGAACACACATCACCCGGCTGACACGACTCACCGCCGCCCGCCGGCCCAAGGTAAGCCGTAAAGCCACCCTCGGTCCCAGGCGCCAGCTCATTACGCACGCGAATGTTGTCGAACGTGCCGCGCATCATCACTTCGTGATTGCCCCGGCGCGATCCAAAACTGTTAAAGTCCTTCGCCTCCACCCCCCGTCCCTGCAAATACCCGCCCGCCGGCTGCGTCGGCTTGATCGATCCCGCCGGAGAAATGTGATCCGTCGTGACCGAATCACCAAACACGGCCAAACACCGCGCCTCGGTAATCGGCGCCGCCTCCGCCACGTCCAGCGTCATGTCCGCGAAGAACGGCGGATGCTGAATGTACGTCGACTCACTCGACCACTCATACAACTCGCCTCCCGTCACCGCGATCTGCTGCCACTGCTCCGGGCCCTGCTCCACGCTGGCATACTGCGCCGCGAAGTGATCCGGGTTCACGCAACCCGCCACCGCCGCGCGCACCTGCTCCGTGGTCGGCCAGATGTCACGTAAATACACCGGCTCCCCATCCGACCCCGCGCCGATCGGATCGTTCGTCAGATCGATATCCGTCGTCCCCGCCAACGCATACGCCACCACCAGCGGCGGGCTCGCCAGATAATTCGCCTTCACATGCGGTGAGATCCGACCCTCAAAATTGCGATTGCCCGACAACACCGAACACACCACCAGATCACCGCCTGTCACCGCCGCCGCGATCGGATCCGGCAGCGGCCCCGAATTGCCGATGCACGTCGTGCACCCGTAACCCACCGTCTGAAATCCAATCTGCTCCAGAGGCTCCGACAGCCCCGCCGCATCCAGATAATCCGTCACCACCCGCGATCCCGGCGCCAGCGACGTCTTCACCCAGGGCTTGGCGTTCAATCCCCTCGCCACCGCCGCCTGCGCCACCAGACCCGCCGCAACCAGCACCGATGGATTCGACGTGTTCGTACAACTCGTGATCGCCGCGATCACCACCGAACCGTGTTGCAGCGCGAACGTCTGATCGCCGTACGTCACGTCCACCCCGTCCACATCCGGATTCGCTTCGGCCGCCGCCGTCGCCGCTTTGGCCGACCCCGCGGCGTGCTGCGCCGCGACCGGCTTATCAAACGTCGTCGCCAGATCATCCCGCC
>NYZD01000007.1 GCA_002685935.1 Planctomycetaceae bacterium
CCGGTGAATGACACCGTGATCTCAACGGCGATCGACACGCACTTCCTGCTCGATGGCATCCCCCACGCGTTTGATAGTGGTACCGGCGCTCCCCAGGAAAGTGGTGGGGTGTCTGCCAGTGCTGAAGCCGAGACGACCGGCGGCTCTTTGGGCTCCCTGGTGGACACCAGCTTCGGCTCCCAGTTGACGGCCACCTTCACCCTCACCGGTGCGGTGGGCGACACGATGCAACTGGCTCAGATCGTCACCCCCAATGGCTCCGACATCACTGTCGTGGCAGATGTTGCGACCTCCACTGGCGTCAAGGACGTCACCGCGCAGTTCACGTTCACCCCGGTTATCGGCACCGAGATCCCCACTCCCGCGGCCCTGCCGATGGGTCTGATGGGTCTGGCGCTCATCCGTCGTCGTCGCTAATGGCGATCGACCGTGAAACAACCGACCGGGAGACTTGGACCGGTCCCCTCTAACACGCATTCTCCGCTCGTCGCTTCACGGTGGCGAGCGGATTTTTCTTGGGGGGGTTGACGGCGGGGAGGATTTCTCGTTACATGAAGGGCTCGCGGCCGTTCGCGATCCCATGCTTGCGTCCGGTAACTGATGTGTCGCTCGGTCGAGCGGCTGGGCAATGGAATTATCGTACATAGTTCACACTGCCCCCGGATTTGTTCGATAAACGTCGGGTAGGAATGCCATTTGAACCGTTTCTTCAGGTGGGACGTATGTTGTAAGGAATGGCCCGCGCTTGGAGTCTGGAGGTATGTCCGCCATCGGAATGGAGGAGTCCCAACGCACGGCTTTTGGTGCGCCCGCCGGCGATAACGCCCGTGGTCGTGATGTATTGCGCCGTATCCGAGCCGTCGTGCTGCTCGCCGGCTCCACCGGTTGGCGAAACCTAAGCGCCTCTTTGCGCCAGTCCGTGCTGGACCTGCCCATCGATTCTGAATCATCCGTCATCCAGCAATGGCAATCCCAAATCCGTGAAATGGCCGGTGGCCTGGACCTGCCCCACGTCTCCGTCCGGCTGATGATCGATCCCGCTTCGCTTGAGCCCACCTCACGACAGGACTGTCCGCGCGCCAAGCTGTCGGTCGAACGCGATCCATATGAATACCGAGGCAGTGGCGGGGTGCTCTACGACGTCAGCCATGACTACGATGGAGATGACTGGTTGCTCGTCGCCAGCGGCGGGCAGGTCCTGTTCCAGCCGCTGGCCGACCTGGCTGAACGGATGGCTGATCGCGGTGGCGATGTCTGCGTCGTTGCACATGAGGACGGCACCCCGTCGGGGCTCATGCTGATTCGCGCCGCCTGCCTCAGCGTGATTCCCGCCATCGGGTTTGTCGACATGAAAGAACAGGCACTACCGCGTATCGCCGAGGATTACCAGGTCAACGTCATGCGTCTGGACCAGATCAGCGGCATGCCCATCCGCACCCTGGATGGCTACATTGCCGCCTTGCGCCAGCGCCATTTGCAGCTCAGTGGTGACACGAGTTGGGAGAATGCTTTCGCCGAACGGCGGCCCGTGTTCCAGATCGTTCAAGACGGCACATCGGTATCCGACGACGCGGAACTGCAGGATTCGGTCGTCCTGGAGGGCGGACGTGTCGCGGCCGGCGCTGTGGTGGTCCGATCGATCGTCAGTGGGCGCGGCAACGTGCCGGCTGGGCGCATGGTCGTGGATCAGATTGTCGCGTCGTCGGCCGGCCCTCGCCCGCGCCCTGGCCAGGGGGGACCATCATGATCCAACTTCCCCGATCGCTCATCCGTAGCGGCTGGTCCTGGTGGCACGTCATTGGGGCGTTCGTCGCCGCCTTGCTCGGCGTGGTCGCCACGTTTGATGCGTGGCGCGATATCTTTGAGATCGCCCGGAAGGATCCTGAATACAGCCATATTTTCCTGGTACTCCCCGTCGTCGCCTGGTTGGTGTGGGTCCGACGCCGGCGCCTTCGCCTGTCTCGTCCCGGCCCGTCGTGGTTGGGCCCCATCATGGCCATGTGCGGGTGGGCGCTGATGTCCTACGGGTTCTTCCACGCCGCGTCGTTCTGGGCGCCGATCATGCGAGGCCTGATTTCGGCCGGGATCTGGCTCGTCGATCTGATTGGTCTCGAGGGGCTGGCCCTCTCGTTGCGGCACCAACTCATCGACAGCCAGGTGCAGGTGTTCATGCACGCCGGCGCGGTGATCGCCGTGATCGGCTGCTTCATCGCCGTCGCCGGCCGCGACGTGCTGTTCCGTTTCATGCCCGCCTTCCTCGTCCTGGTATTCCTCGTGCCCATTCCAGGTTACCTCCGCGTCAAGATCGCGCTGCCGCTTCAGCAGGGCACCGCCGCGATCACCGAGTGGGTGCTCTTGGCGCTTGGCGCCGACGTCCAGCGATCCGTCAACTCGCTGAAGGTAAACGGCCAGGAAGTCACCGTCGCCGAAGCCTGCAACGGGCTGCGCATGGTCTTTGCGCTGTTCCTCGTGTCCTACGCTTTTGCCTATAGCTCCCTGCTGCGCGAATACGTCCGCGTGCTGATCGTCGCCGCCAGCCCGCTGACCGCCATGTTGTGCAACGTGATTCGACTGATCCCCACCGCTTGGGTGTTCGGGTGGATGACCAAGGACATGGCCGACCTCTTCCACAAAATCGGCGGCTGGGTCATGTTGGTCGTGGGCCTGTTCATGTTGATGGGCATTATCCGTGTCTTGCGCTGGGCCATGCTCCCCATCACGCGCTACAGTTTGGCATATGAGAACGGTTAGGCGGAGTGTTACAAGAAATGACCAAGTCCAGATTCAGTAAAGTCCTCTGCATGATCGTGACCCTCGCCGTGTTGATCGGCGCCGGGTTCGAGACGCACGGGCGCCTCGACCGAGGCCGCATCAACGACTTCCACGAAGCTGTCGAACACCAGTACAGAACGGTCATTGCCCCCAAGCTGGAGAACCTGGGCCCCAATGATGAATGGGAGGGCGATCAGTTGCCCGTCACCCCCGAAGCCATCGCGTTGTTGCGCCCCAACTTCATCTTTGAGCGCCGATACAATAACGGTCGTGTCGGCTTCACCGTGTTGATGAGTCAGACCCGCGACGCCCGAGACATGCTCGGCCACTATCCGCCGATCTGTTACACCGGTCAGGGATGGCGGCTGACCCGCCAGGTTGAGCAGCCCAAGGACAGGTGGGTCGTGGATGACGTGTCGATTGCCGTGATGGAGTATGACTTTCGGCGCAGCTATGAGTTCAGCGTCGACGAGGAGGAGGTCCAGACCTATCTCGTCGTGCGGAACTTCATGATCCTGCCCGACCGCAATTCCGTCTGGGATATGGATCTCGTCGATAAGCACCAGGAAGATTTCCGGAAGCGCGGCTACGGAGCGGCCCAGGTCCAGATCGTGTTCTATGGCGAAACGACGACGATGGGTTTTCGCGATGACATCACCACGATGCTGATCACCACGCTCGAACCGCTACTCAAGACGATTCTTAATGGGGTTGTCATAGAATGAACCAGGACACTCAATTGCTTGCGATCGATTCGAACCCCCCGGTCCAAAACGCCGATGCGCCCGAGCCAACGACCGAAGCAGCGCCGGTCAATCCGCTCACGCTCATACATCGGTTGCTGCGCGGACGCTATCACTGGGCCATCATTCTTGGGTTCGTGTTCGGCACTGGCGGTGTATTGGCCGGATACCACTTCTTCGAGCCCAAGTTTGACAGCATCGGCTTGATCCGAATCAAGCCCACCGTCGACGATCCCATGAACCCGCGCGAAGAGGTCATGCAAATGTACGAACAGTTCGTCCGGTCGCAGGTGATTCTCGTCAAGCAGCCGCGCATCATTCTGGCCGCGATGGAAACCGAAACCTGGCTCAAGACGAATCGCGGCACCACCGGAGATCGCGAGGCCGTCATCAAATTCACCGAGGCGCTGGAAGCCGTTAACACGCCTCGCACCGAGCATGTCGTCGTGCGATTCACCGACACCAATCGCGTTGTGGCGAGGGCGGGCGTCACCGCGGTGCTCGAGGCCTATGACGAAATCTACGGTGAAGTCAAAACGAACGCCATCACTCGGGATCTCAATCTGATCCAAGAGCAGAAGAAGAGCGTGCTGTCTAATCTGCGCACCGTCGAGGGGAAGATCGAACGCCTCACGTCGTCCCACGGGGGCGCCGATAATCTCAGGTCTGAATACACCTCAAGAAAAAACGATTTGGAGTATCTCGAACGCAGCAAACGCGATCTGACGCTGGATATAGACACGCACGACCTCGTCGCATCCGAACACGACACGGACACTGAAGATGGTGGTTCCCGCATCGACGACCTGTACGACCTGGCCAGGAACGATCCTGAACTCGATAAACTGCTGAACGACAGGAGTAATCTGCAACGCACCCTGCAGCAGCTGCTCGTCGATCGCGGCAAGAATCACCCACGGGTGAAGGCGGCGTTCGGTAGCCTTCAGGTCGTCCAGCAGCAGATTGACGCGCGCGCCAGCGGCCAGCGCGGCGCGCCGTACGACGGCGCGCCGGATGACGGTGATGGGTCGCTCAATCCCGCGGACCCGCCGGATCTCGCCATGGCCCGGATGCGAGTCAAGGAATTGGAGACGCTGATTAAACAGGTCAGAGAAGATGTCACCTCGCTTGGCAAGAAGCAGGATCAGCTCGCCAGCCATGAAGCCGAGGAAACGCGTTACAAGGATCAGCGTACGAACTTTCTGAATCGTGAGCAAAGTCTGAAATTGCAGACCTTTGTGCCGGGTCAGATCGAGATCGCAGCAACAGGATCCGAACCCCTCGAACCCTCCGTCGATCCTCGCACGAAATACATGCCCTTCTTCGGTTTCGTCGGCGCCGTGTTCGGCGTGGGACTCATGTTGTTGCGCGGTCTGCTCGATCACCGACTGCATGACTCGGCCGACGCCCAGTTGTCCATGGCGCAGGCCCGCATGCTTGGTGTGCTCCCGCACCTGCCCGATGATTTGTCAGAGCCCGAGCAGGCCGGCATCGCAGCGCACTGTGTGCACCACATCCGCGCGCTGATGCAGTTGGCGCCCGACGGCCGTCGACCACAGGTCTATGCCGTCACCAGCCCCGCTTCGGAGGACGGTAAGACAAGTCTGGCGCTCGCCACGGGGCTTTCGTTTGCTGCCGCCGACTACAAAACACTGCTCATCGATTGCGACCTCTCCGGGGGCGGCCTGACCGATCGCACCAACGCGATCCTTCGCCGCAAGATCGGGCAGATCCTGCTCCGCGATGGTCTGGTCAGCGCAGCCCAACTCGATGAGGCACTCGATCGCGCAGAGAATACGCCCGGGGCGCGACTCGGTGAGACGCTCATCAACATGGGTCATATCAGTGAAGCCGATCTCAATAGCGCACTGAGCCTGCAGGAACACGCGTCAGTCGGATTGTTGGATTGCATGGCGGGCGAAAGCCTGGACGACTGCGTGTTCGCCACCGGCATCACCGGACTGAGCGTCTTGCCCGTTGGATCAGCCCGTGCCAGTCACATCGCCAAACTGTCGCCGGCCGGCGTCCAACGTATTCTCAATGAAGCAAGGGAAACCTATGAAGTGATTATCGTCGATACCGGTCCGGTCCAGGGATCGCTTGAGGCCTCCATCGTCTCGCCGCTCGCCGATGGCGTCGTCTTCGTCGTGTCGCGCGGTAACGATCGACCCGCTGCCGAGCGCGCCCTCAGTCATCTCGATCAGATCGGCGCGAAGATTCTGGGCATCGTGTTCAATCGTGCGGCCGAATCCGATGTGCGAGCGATCTCATTCTCCAACGCGTCATCGCAGCCGCCGGTTGACGAGGATATTGATCGCCCGATTACAGAACGGACGAAGCGCGAGCATCAATCCGCGTCACGGTTCGGGCCCATTGCCCGCGCCGTGGCATCCTATAGTCAGGGGTCCGAATCCGATCAAGACGAAGCCGAGGCCAAGGAAAGTTGATCCAGAATCAACAAGCCATTGAATTGGACACCAGCGATCATCCGACGGTGTGGGGTCTGGATCTCACGCAATTGCACGATCGGTTCTGGGCTGCCCGCGGTGTGCAGGTTGTGCGTCAGGGCGAGCCGTCAGAAATCGTTGATGACGCTGAACTGTTCCTTCTGACCGATCCCAGGCTGCTGTGCATCTTCAAGATGGGTCGGGTCATCGAGGTGCTCAGTTGGGAGGACCCTGATGTCCTCTGGGTGCGACTGCACGACCGGCGCGAGCATGGCTACCGCGAGGATGTCGTCACCGACAACGACGGTAGGCTCGTCCGTTTCGACCGTGTCTACGACGGGACCGATTCGCGGCTTGCCCGCGTCGCGCTGACGTCGGACCCGCAGATCGCGCGGCTGTGGCAATCGTCACCCGACCCTCGTGCCGCATGGCGACGGCTACGTCAGGTCGTCTCCAGGCGGTACCGGTCGACGACCTCAGTAGCCGCCAGCGTATTCGATCGATCCATCCCGCGCGAGGCGATGAGTTTTGTCGAAACGCTGATGCGCACATGGAAACGTCCCGACGCGAGCATCGCCCGCATCAGGCGGTCGAGCCCCGGTATCTGGCAATACGACCACGGCGCTGGGGTGACGGACACCCAATTGGTCGGCCCGCTCTGGATTGGCGCCGGACGCGAGCTGGACCACAGCGGCACCGTCGTCGGACCCGCCGTATTCTGGGATGACCCCGACGCCCTGCCCGAAATCCAGACGTTCATGTGGCGTGAGATTCAGCCCGCCGAGGTCTTCGAACGGGCCGAAGGCATGGCCGCAGGGTCCATGATCGGCCGTTTCCTCAAACGGGCGTTCGACATCGTCTTTGCCTTGATCGTCCTGCTCGTGACCCTGCCGATCTGCCCCATCATCATGTTCTTGACCTGGATCGAGGACGGTCGCCCGTTCTTCTACGCCCAGCAGCGCGAAACGTTGGGCGGAAGGCAGTTTGGCTGCATCAAGTTCAGATCCATGCGCCGGGACGCCGATCAGATCAAGCTGGATCTGCAACAAGCCAATCAGGCCGACGGCCCCCAGTTCTTTATGGATGAAGATCCGCGCATCACGCGCATTGGCCGCGTTATTCGAAAGCTCAACCTCGATGAACTGCCGCAGTTCATTCACGTGCTCTCCGGACAAATGTCCGTCGTCGGGCCAAGACCCAGCCCGAGGCAGGAAAACCAGTTCTGCCCTCAGTGGCGCGAAGCACGTCTAAGTGTGCGGCCCGGCATCACCGGATTGTGGCAGATCAAACGCAGCCGACGAGCCGGCATGGATTTCCAGGAATGGATCATGTACGACATTGAGTATGTCGAACGCGCCAGCTTCTGGCTCGACCTTTATATCATCTGGCGAACCGTCGTCATACTGATTCGCGGAATGGATCGATCATGAGTGTCAGAGACAAAACTTGGCAGCGGTTACTCATTCTGTTGGTCTGTATCGTCGCGGCTTTGGGCACGGGGTATTACTTCGTGGACAGGCACAAATCCAAAGCCGAGGCCGAGGCCCTCGCCCACAAAGAGGCCGGACGCAAAGCGTTTGAAGCAGGCAAATACCACCTCACCATGGAGGAGTTGAACCACTACCTGCCCGAAAACTCCGACGACGTCGATGCGCTATATTGGCATGCCGAAGCGCGGCGCAGGCTGATCGATCCCAACAGAAAACATATTACCCATGCCCAGTCTCTTTACCGGCGACTGGTCACACTCACCCCGGACAACATGGAGCACAAATACACGCTGCTGCGCCTACACGATCTGCAGGAATGGAAGAAGGAATCGATTGATCTGGCCGACTTGATCCTCAGCGAAGTCCCCGGCGATCCGACCGCCCTGCACATGAAGGCCAACGCGCTGTATCGAATGAGGAAGTTCGATGAATCGCTCGAGGCCGCCGAGGCATGCGTGGCCTCGGAACCGCTGAACTTCCAGGCGCAGCTTCTGATCATGAGGCTCATCGGCGAGCTCAATCGTTCTGTCGAGGGCTTCCACGAGCGCATCGTCGCACTCAACGAGCAGTTCCCCAAAGATCCGGTCGCCGAGTACCTCATGGCCATGGCGATCGCGATCACCGGCGTCGATGAAAACGGCCAGGAGATCGCCCCCGATCAAACGAACCAGACCGCTATACAGTGGATCCTCAAGGCCAAAGCCCACACGCCGCCCAGCCCTGAGTTCGCCATGGAGTTGTGCAACAAGCTGACGCAGGTCGGCAGGCTTCAGGAAGCACAGGGCGTCTTGATGCAGGCCGAAGCTGAATTCGACGATGTCACGATCGACGTGACACTGGCCGAACGGTTGTGGCAGGCCGGCCGCGACGATGACATGCTGCGCCTTTTGGCGGATGTCGACCCCACCGATCGGGACGCATATCGCGATCTGTTGTTGTACAAGGCCCTGACGCTGATTCGACTAAAGCAGCGCGATGAGGCCGCGCCCTACATCACGTCATTCAAACGCCGCGTCAAAGACGCTGTCGCCCAGGCCTGGTTTTCAGTATTTGAAAATGTCCTGGCCGAGACACCGCAGCCGCTCAGTCGACAGGTCGAGATCCTCAAACCGCTCGTCGATCGCACGGCCGGGGAAGGACAGCGGGGTGCGAATCCGAGTAACGCCTACTTCCGTTACTTCCTGTGTGAAGCGTATCGCGCGGCGGGCGAGCTCCGTCTCGCTTTGGATCAACTGGAAGTCGCCGTCGCGCAAAAGCCCAGTTGGACCAACCTGAGGATCACATACGCCGCCCTCCTGAGCGATCTCGGGCGCCACAGCGACGCCTTGAGCCAGGCAAGGAGCGCTCGTATCACCGCCCCGTCAGACATCATCAAACGGGCCGCCTACATCGGCGAATTCAATGCCCTCCTCGGGTTCGTGCAGCCGGAGGCAACGCTTCAGTTGGTCACCGAAACCGTGGCCGCTATTGAGGCCGATCAGACCACGTCCACGGACGGTGACCGTCTCGTGCCGATCAAACTGATGCTTCTGAGCTTTCTCGACGACGACGAGCGATCTGAAGCGACCATCGACGCGTTCCTCGCTTCCGACCGCCGGCCGGATGCGTCACTCCTGCTCGAAACCGCCGCCATGTGTCGTCATATCGACCGCGCCGAATGGAGCGCTGCCTGTCTGGATCGTTACAACCAGCTCTACAAGCCATCCCCCGAATCAGTATTGGCCACAGCTCTGACCATGATCCGACAGAAAGATGCCGACGGCGCAGACCAGTTGATCCGCGAATATGAACAGGATCGCCGTCCCACCGCCGGTATGGTCCTGCTGCGCACCATGCGCATGGCGGACGACGGGGAGACCGACCAGGCGGATCAGTACCTGGCGGATCACGAGAAGAGACTCCCAACGGATCCCGCCCTTGCGTTCGCACGTGCCCGGATCCTCCTGGAAACCGAAGACGCCACCGAAGCGATCCGTTCGGTCAAGACCAGCATGGACCGTGTCTCAACCCAGGGCACCGAAGAGCGATTCAGATGGCACATGACCCTCACGCGCGCCATGATGCTGGCCCGCGACCCGCGCTTCCAGAGCTTCTGGGAACAGACCAAACGGGACCATGCCGATCAGGTGGAGTTCTTCGTCCGGCAATTCCTGTTCAATAGCTCGGCCAGCGACGCCGGACTCAGCGTCGAACTGTCCGCCGGCTGGCTCAATGCCGCGTTGTTCCCGCCCGCCACGGCGTCGAGTACCTCGATCGGCGACAATCTCCAGATCATTCTGGATCGCATGGTCCGCGTTGATGATTCATTGGTGGATCTTGCTCGCGAAATGAAGGCTTCGCCCAGCGATGGCCGACTGCTCACCACGTACGTGTTGTTCCATGGCATGCGCGGACGCCACCAGAGCGTCCGGGACAACATCACCCGACTCCTGTCGCCCGACTTTGAACCCTCCCCGGGATTACTCCTCATGTTGGCCGATGCGTGTCGTCGCGTCGGCATTGAAGACATGCGCGCCGCGTGCGTTCAGCGTTACGAGCAGACACAAGGTCAGACGGTTGACTTCGTCCGCGCTCAGGCAATGGATCTGCTCCGACAAGGCCAGGTCGAGCAGGCCGTCGAATACACCGGAAAGGCCTATCGCGACGCCGCCGAAGCCCAGTCCGACAAAACGTTACAGTACCGCCTCTTGTGGGCACAGATCATGGACCAGGGAAATGACGATCGCGCCCGCAATGAGTTGCTAGCGATCGCCCGGGAATTTCCCAACGACATCACGATCTTGCGCTTCATCGTTCGCGCGCGCTCCCTGCACGCCGATCGTGATTTCATGGATGACATCATTGAACGCCTCAAGGAAAACAGCTCGGAAGATTCGTTGACGTGGCGACGCGCTCGCGCCCGCTGGTTGTTGACCAGCGACGACGTCGACCATACCGCCGCGTCACGGGCCGACGAGCTGCTCAGCGATATCGTGGCGCGCGATCCGACCGATGCCGAGGCTCGACTGCTCTGGTCTGATGCGCTGCGCTTATTGGGCAAGCAGCAGGGATCGATCACACAAGTTCAACGATACCTTGAACTCGAGCCGGACAGTATCAGAGTGCGATTGCATCTGGCGCAACAGTATCAGCATCTTGGCGACCACGCCCTTGCCGTCGAACAACTGAAATCGGTCATCCCCAGAGCCGATGAATTGACCCAGGAGTTGCAGCAGGAGATGGCCTCGCTGCTGGCGGTGTTGGAGGATGAGCAGGCCGCACGCGCCATTCTCGAACGCAATCTCGAGCAACTCGATCCCGCCCGTCTGCGATTGTTGGCCCATATCTACGGGGCACGGAATGAAACCGAAAAGACACAGGCATTACTGCCTCGCCTGATCGCCAGCGGCGACCCCGATTCCATCGGAATGGCCGCCCAATACTACGTGTTGAACCAGCAACTCGACGAGGCCGAGAACACGATTCGACAGTTGGACGATCTGGACGTTGAACCCGCCATCCGTCATCTTGTCCGCTCCCAATACGTCTTGAGCATTGGCAAAACGGATGAGGCCCGGCAACTGCTCGAAGACGCCGTGGTCGCCGCGCCGGACAACCTTGTCGCCTGGCAGCGACTGATTGGCTTCCATCTCACCGCCGTCACCGACCCGATGCCGGAACCCGCCGAGCGCTATGAAACGGTATTCCAGACCGTGACCCGTGCGGCGGCGGCGAACCCCGACAACGAGCATCTCAAGACGCTCATCAGTCGAAGCGATACGTTGCTTAAAGGATTGCTCAGCAATTCGACAAACGGAATCACCGTCGCGGCAATTACATTGCCCGGCCGGCTTGAAACGACCCTTGACGTGTTGGACCGGCTGGCGGAGCTCGTCGAATTTACCCAGCAACTCACCGGTGACGTCACAGAAGCTCAACGAGAACAACTGGCCAGCCGGCGTGAGGAATTCATCCGCGCCGTGGGACAACTGACTGATGCGAACGCCGACTACTTTGAACTGCAGCGATACACGCTGAATCTCTACAGCCAGAATCGGAAGTTCGATCTCATGTTCGCCACCATCGAACGCCTGCTGCAGACGTTCCCCAAATCCGCCATCGTCACCAGCATGGTCGCACGTATCCTCGGCGCGACCGGTCGCCATGATGACGCCCTTGGCGCCGCCGAGCTCTGGCGACGGACCTTGCCGGGCAGTCCCATCGAGGCCGATCTGTTCATCGCCGGCATCCTCGCGGCGCAGGGACGGACCGAGGACGCAGAGCGGCAGATCCAGCCCTATCTTGACGACATGATGGCCGACCCCGTCGGCCATGAAGCGGTCGCCAGCGTCTACGTCGAAATCCTGCTCAAGCAGCATCGATACACCGACGTCGCGTCACTGGCGCGGCCGATCATCAGCAGCGACGATCCCAATGTCGCTCAGCGCTGGCGTGGCCAATGGATCGCCTGGGCCGGCACCCGCCTCAAGGACGGCGCTCTGGCCGCTGCGTGGTTGCGTGAAGCCGAACCACTGATTCCGCCCGACGACATCGCCCAGCAAACGCATCTCGCGACCGCCTGGCTCGCGTTCGGGGGTCGGGCAGGCGGCGCCGAAACGGATATCTATCAGCACGGGATGGCGCTCTTGAAGCCGATCGTGGATCGAGAGGATGCCACGCCCGAGGCAATGCTTAGCTATGCCAGCGCATTGGAAAGCTCCAAACGGCGCGCCGAAGCGGCTGTGTTCTACAAGAGAGTCCTGGCCGTACAGCAGAATAATCCCGTTGCCATGAACAACCTCGCGATGATCCTCATTGAAGTCGATGACGCGAGGGATTACGAAGCCGCCGAAAAGCTCGGCCTGGCTGCCATCGCGGCGAACCCGGGCTACGGCGAGTTTCACGAAACGGTCGGCGAAGCCCAATACCTGCAAGGGAAGTATGAACAGGCCGTCGAACATTTCCAGACCGCCGTCGATATGAAACCACAGGAGTTGAGTTGGCAGATCAAGCTCGCTCACCTGTACGCTTTGACACATGATTTCCAGAAGGCCCACGAAATGAAGAACGAGATCGATGCACTTGAACCGGCGAAAAGCAAGGACGTGACACCCGAGGTTCTTGGCCGATTCCATGAGACCATAGAACTGTTGCGCGCCGAAGCCGATGTCACCACCACCACCCCGTGACCGATGCACATGCACGTGGCGGCTTTCGTTCAAAAAGCCCTCTGACCCCCTGTATGACGCGCCTGTCGGTCGATGTACATCCCGACCGATACGATGATATGCCGGTATTGAAACACGCCATCACCCACATCGCCGCCGTCCCTCGCCCCTCCGGCGAGCCGATTCACGTGCCGTCTCATCCCGAATCCGTGACCGGCGACGATGTCACCGCCGGCGAGTGGTTCGTGCTTCACACGCGGCCCAGGCAGGAGAAGGCAGTCGCCCGTTCACTCGATGCCAGGGCCGTCGAGCACCTCCTTCCCTTGCGCATTAAGGTCCGATATGAGCGCCGACGCAAGGTCCGCAGCCAGTTGCCGCTGTTTCCCGGCTACGTCTTTCTGCGGGGAACCATCGAGCAGGCTTACGCTGTCGACCGGACAGGAAGAATTGCCCAGGTCATCCAGGTCGCCGATCAGGCGCGCCTCGCCAGGGAGCTGAAGCAAATCCAATTCGCGACCCAACAAGGCGGCGATCTGGAGCCGGCGCCCTACCTGACCGCAGGCCGCCGCGTTGCCGTCATCGGTGGGCCGTTCCAAGGGCTCATCGGCGTCGTTGAAGCAGTGCCGACTAATAACCGATTGGTGCTGCAGGTGGAAACACTCGGGCAGGCGGCCAGTCTTGAAATCGACTGCGATCTGCTCGAACCGATCGATTGACGCCAAGGTAAACACTTGGCGGCAAACAATTTATGCGTGTTAGCCAGGTTGGCGCGTGTGTCAATACGTGCGCTCGACGGGGGCGGAGCCTACCCATAATCCGCATTCAGACCCCTGCCCCGACCCGCCGCATGCATCTCGGACCGACCCCACAACACCGCCCTGCGCATGGCCGCAGTGAAGCCGTTGCCTTCCTCCCGCTCGCGACCCGCCAAATCATCCCCGTCTGAGATTCTATGAGCCACGCAGTCCTGACATCCGATCCGCCGCATGTCGAGCCGGCAACGGATTGGCAACCCACGATCGGCATCCTCGGCGGGCCGCTTGACGCGGCCAACCTCGGTGTCGCTGCCTTGGGATATGGCGCCATCAAAGGGGTGTGTCAGGCATTTGAACAACCGCGAATCCTCTGCCAATCCTGGGATCGCGATCAGCCGTGCCACACGCGCATCAATGACCGAGATCACACCATTCAACCGTTGATGCTCCACCCAACGCGAAACCTTCGCGCTCGAACCGGCGTGCGACAGGTTCGCATCCTGGCCCGCCTTGCCCGGCTCATCGGCAGGCCCATGCGATCACTGGCCTGCCGGATCAACCCCACGCTCGATCAGCTGTTGCGCTGTGACGTTGTGCTCGACGTGTCCGGCGGCGATTCCTTCGCCGATATTTACGGCCCCGAGCGATTCATGCACCACGCCCAGTTCAAACTACTGACCCTCGAACTCGGCAAACCCCTCATCCTCCTGCCCCAGACGTTCGGACCATTCCAGCACCAGACTTCCCGCGACACCGCTCGATCCATCATTGAACGCGCCGCACTGGCCGCGACACGTGAACACAACGGACTGGCCGAGTTGGAGGAACTGTTCGACGGCCACGTCCCCGATCATGTCGTGGCCTGTCCCGATATGGCGTTCCAGATGGATCCCGACGGGTCCCATGCTCACGAGGAACCTTTGGCCCGAAAGGACGACGACAACGACATCCTCATCGGGCTCAACGTTAGTGAACTGCTCTATCGGCAGGGCGAGGATTTCGCCCTCGCCGCCCCGTACCGCGACACCATCCACGCCGCCATTGACTGGGCATTGTCGCACCCACACGTGCGCGTCATGCTCGTGCCGCATGTCCTGGCGCTTTCAGATGATGATCACGACGACACATCCCAATGGCAACAACTCAATCAGACCTCAGATACGACCGTATGCCGCACGGTCTTGCGGGATCTGACCGCACGATACGGCGAACGCATCGGCTGCCTTGGCGGCCCCTACACCGCGCCGCAGATCAAATATTTTATCGGCCAGTGTGACTTCTTCATTGGTGCTCGCATGCACGCCTGCATCGCCGCTATCTCACAATGCATACCCACTGCCGTCATGGCCTACTCCAAGAAAGCGGCCGGCGTGATGGAACGGATCGGCGTCGGTGAAGTCGTCACCGACCTGCGCCAACTCAGCCCCACCCAGTGCGCGAGCAAACTCGGCGAACTGTTCGATCAGCGCCACGAGATTCATCACAAGCTCACCCAATCCATGCCGCACGTGATCCGACAGATCGAACAGTTCTTCACGCGGGACTTTCGCGCCGCGATGAAGCGCATCCGCTAAATGCCGCAGAATGCTGACACACCCGCCGCGCCGCTCAACCAACCCACCGGTTGGATCGCCTACGGCGACGCCGTGCGCCTCTGGGGCACGATCGCCGTGATCGTCCAGCATGTGGCGCAGATCGGCATGCGCACACACGATGAAGTGGCCGGCGGCATGTGGTGGTATCTGCACTTGGCGAACTCGGCGGCCAAATGGGCCGTGCCGCTGTTCGTCATGCTCAGCGGTGCGATCATGCTTGATCCGAATCGAGATGAGCCCCTGTCCACGTTCTATCGCAAACGATTCACCCGTGTCGGCATCCCCCTGGTCTTCTTCTGTGGCGTCTACCTGTGTGTCAGCGCCTATCAGGGAATCATCCAGCAGCGCGAAGTGATCGCCTACCAGCAGCAACTCGAGCTGAGCGGGGACGTCGCCGCCGTGGCGCCGGCCGACCCATTCGATCCGAACGTCCCCCAGTTCTCGCCAACCCCGCCCGATGCGAACGTGCGCTGGCGCCTGCTTGCCGACAACCTGCTCGACGGCCGACCCTACTACCACATGCATTTCCTGTTCATCATCGTCGGCCTCTACCTCTTCACCCCCATGCTGCGACAGTTCGTCAAGCAGTCCACCGCTCAAACCCGCTGGCTCGTGATCACTTTCGCTCTCGTCCTCGCGTGTTTCGGTGAGTTCGCGATGATCATGCGCAAGTCCAACTACAACGCGTTCAACCTGTTCGTTCCCTATATCGGATACTTCCTTCTGGGCTACCAGCTGCGTCACCTTCCCGCCCGGACTCTTCGCACCATTGTGGCATGGGCGCTGCTCGCGGTGACCACGGTCATGATGTCCGCCGGCACGTGGGTGCTGAATCATACGTCCCTGCTCGCCACGCTGCTCGACGCATCCCGCCTGGAGGGTGGCGCACACGCCAAGTATTTCTATCACTACTTCAATCCCGTCATCGTCCTGATGTCGATCGCCGCCTTCATCGCCATCGCCGGCACGTTTGATAGGCCTCGCCCGTGGTCCGGCTGGCTGATGCGCCTGGCCAAGTGGTCGGCGCCGGCCACGTTGGGCATCTATCTCGTCCACCCGGCGCTTCTGTTCGGCCTGAACCTCGCGACGATTGATGTCCTCCATTTGCCCATTCCCGGCAGCGATGATCACACCCCGATGCCGTTGAGTTTGCCTCTGGGCGTATTACTCATCTTCGCTCTAAGTTGGCTCATCACTGAGGTCATTCGTAGCGTGCCGCTGCTCCGCCGCGTTGTCGGATGATTTGCAGACAACTCCCAGCACCATTGTGCCGATAACCAATCAGCGACCCATACATCGGACGGACTCCATAAGGACTGACCTGCCGGTCATCGACTGATCTCCCATGTTTCGTTACGGCCCCATCGTCGCCATCGTGATGTTCGGTTGGATTCCAGCCGTCGTTGCGATCTTCATGTTCGTCCGTCCGCCGCGGCGTGCCGTCGTGATCTCCTTCCTCGTCGCTTGGATGTTCCTGCCCATGGCGATGTTTGAGTTCCAGGGCATCCCGGATTACACCAAGATGTCCGCGACGTGCACCGGCATCATGATCTGTATCCTCTTGATGGATACCGCCAGGATGATGCAGTATCGGCCCCATTGGGCCGACGTGCCCATGATCGTCTGGTGCCTCGTGCCCTTCATGTCCTCGATCGACAACGGACTGGGCGTCTACGACGGCATGTCCGCTGTCGTCTCTCAGAGCATCGCATGGGGTATTCCCTACTTCATCGGCCGCATCTACTTCAACGACCACGCCAAGGTGCGTGAGTTGGCCGTCGCGCTGATGATTGGCGGACTCATCTATGTCCCGCTCTGCCTGTGGGAAGTCCGCATGAGCCCTCAGCTGCACAGAACCTTCTATGGATTCCACCAGCACTCGTTCTATTCCCACATCCGGATGTCCGGCACCACGGAACTCTATCGCCCCATGGTCTTCATGCAGAGCGGCATCATGGTGGGCAACTGGATCGCCACCGCCGGATTGGCCGCTGCATGGTTGTGGCTGTCGGGGAGCAAGAGACAGCTCTGGAGTGTGCCTTTGTGGATGTTCGCGGGACTGTTGCTGGTCACCGAGTATCTCTGTCGATCGCTCGGCGCAATGGCGCTGATGATCGCCGGGCTCGGCGCCATGATGTGGATCAAGGTGCTCCGCAACGGATTACCCGTCATCATCATGCTCGCCGTGCCCCTGATTTACATGCCGATCCAGATCATCAAGCCGTGGGATGGAATGGTCGTGGTGGATTGGATCGCGGAAAACATCAACGAGGATCGCGCCAAGTCGCTGCAGGGCCGCTTCGAGAAAGAAGTACAGTTCGTGAATCGCGCCAAAGAGAAACCCGTATGGGGATGGGGCAGCGGTGACCGGATGCGTCCCTACCGTCAGGAAGCCCACGCCCAAACGCGCCGCCTCGGCGTCGATGGCATGTGGTACATCGCCATGGGCAAGTACGGCATGGTCGGACTGATTAGTTTCACTCTCGTCATCGTGCTGCCGGCAATGCTGTGGATCCGGCGATGTCGACCCGGCAAATGGATGACCGGTCCCGCCGCGGGGGCGAGCGTCTTGGCCATGATCCTCGGCCTCTACATGATCGATAACCTGCTCAATGCGATGATCAACCCCATCTATATGATCGGCGCCGGCGCTCTGACGTCTGCCTGTCTCCTGCAGAAGGTGCCGGTATTGGGACCGATCCGCAGGCCCGTCCGCGCCACCCGGCGCCGCCCCGCGACACCATCGCGCCCGCCCAATCCCACCGCGAGCTGAGAGCATCTCACGGCCATTCAATCGGCCTTGCACCGTGATATGAACACGACCAACACATCCGACAAGACCGCTGACCAAACCTACCGGATGATCGAGCGTCCCACGTTTCTCGTCGGCGCCGAACGCTCCGGCACAACGCTGTTGCGCCTCATGATCGATCATCATCCCAGCATCGCATGGTCACGTGAGTTCGAATACGCCGTTGACCACATCCCCCCCCGCGGCTGGCCGGACCTCGACGAGTATTATCACCAGATCGAAATGGATCGCGTGTTCCGAGACTACAACTTCACCATCGACCGTTCCCTGAACTACCCGCAGCTCATCGACAGCTTCCTGGTGCAATTGCGACAACGGTCCGGCAAGCGCCTCATCGGAGCCACGGTCCATCGCCACTTCGATCGCCTGCTCGATATTTGGCCCGACGCCCGTTTCATTCGCCTGTTGCGCGACGGCCGCGACGTCGCCGTCTCCGTGATCGGCATGGACTGGGCATCACAAACCTACACCGGCTGTCAGCGCTGGATCGATGCCGAACTGCTGTGGCAAAAGCTCGCAGCCCAAATCCCGGAATCACGCCGCGTCGACGTTGTCTTCGAACAACTGATTCGCGATCCAAAGGCCTCCCTCCAACCCGTCTGCGACCTGCTGGAAGTGCCTTACGATCCCGCGATGCTCGACTATCCAAACGACACCACCTACAGCGCCCCGGACGTGAAAATCATTCAGCGATGGAAGCGCAAACTCACCGAGTATCAGGTCCAACTCGCTGAGGCTCACATCGCCGACATGCTCGTAGAACGCGGCTACGAACTCAGCGGCTATCCCCGCATCACCGTCCCCCGTTGGAAGCAGCGGTGGTTTCGATTCCAGGATCGCTACAGCCGCGCCTACAAACGCTTCCGCAAGTACGGCATCCGCCTGTATCTCGCCGACATCCTGTCCCGCCGCCTCAATGCTAAAGCGTGGCAGAAGAGCGTGCAGATCCGCCGGAATCAGATCCCGGAGCCGCGACTGAAATGATCGGCCCGGAAGAAGCCACCGCATCCGCATCGGCCGTGAATTCTCAGGCGGCACCCCAGTTCCGTCTCGCCGTCGTCATCGTCAACTATCGTACGCCCGATTTCACCATCGATTGTCTACAGTCACTCGCGGACAAGCTCGACACCGCCCGTGACGTGGTCGTGATCGTCGATAACGAGTCCGGTGATGATTCGCCCCAACGCATCGCCGAACACGTCGCGCGATCCGGCTGGGCCGGCTGGGTCAGACTGATTCACTCCGATACCAACGTCGGATTCGCGGCCGGCAATAACATCGGCCTCAACGCCGTCACCGCGGAACTCTACCTGCTGCTCAACAGTGATACCGTCGTCAAAAACGACGCCATCGACACGCTGATCGACGCCATGGCCCAACGCCCTGACGTCGGCATCGTCAGTCCAAAACTCGTGATTCCCGATGGCTCTACGCAAAATAGTTGTTACCGATTCACCCTGCCCGTCAACGAATTATGCGGCGCTGCGCGGACCCGGTTTCTCGAACGCCTCTTGCACGCCCCGACCCTCGTGATTCGGCCCGACGACCAGCCCGTTGAAGTCGAATGGACCAGCTTCGCCTGCGCGCTGCTGCGCGGCCGCATGCTCGATGACGTTGGCTTGCTCGACGGCGGATACTTCATGTATTTCGACGACATCGACTACTGCCGCATGGCTCACCGCAAAGGGTGGCTCGTCCTCAACGTGCCCGCCGCAACCGTCTTGCACCGGCGCGGCGGCAGCGGAGATACCGTCAAGAACCTCGCCAAACGCAAACGCCTGCCGCGTTACTACTGGGCCTCCCGCGCTCGTTACTTCGCCAAGAACTACGGAACGGTCGGCCTGTGGTGGACCAACTCCCTCTGGACCGTCGGCCGACTGATCTCCCTCGCCGGGGAACTCGTCGGCGTCAAGCAACCCCACACCGTCGAACTTGAATGGCGCGACATCTGGACCAACGCCCTGCACCCCTTGCGCATGCCGCGGACACCCCCAAAGGACGCATCGTGAGCGGCGCCCCCAACTTCATCCTCATCGGCGCCATGAAATGCGCCACCACCACACTGCACGAGCACCTCGCCCGCCAGCCCGGCATCTTCATGGCCGAACCCAAGGAAACCAGTTTCTTTTCCGATGATCCGATCTATGCGCAAGGCGTCGATTGGTACCGCGCCCTGTTCACCGATCGAGCCGCCAATACACTGTGCGGCGAGTCCAGCACCCACTACACCAAGCTGCCGACCTATCCGCACACCGCCCAACGGATGCGCGAGCTGCTCGACGACGTCAAACTCATCTACATGATGCGTCATCCCGTCGATCGCCTCATCTCACACTACGTCCACGACTGGTCGCTGCGCGTCATCGATGATCCGATCGATCAAGCCATCGATCATCACTCGGTCCTGATCGATTACGGTCGCTACGCCATGCAGCTCCAACCGTTCATCGAAGCCTACGGCCGCGAGCGCATTCTCCCCGTGTTCTTCGAGCGGTTCGTTAGTAATACCGAAGCGGAACTCGCCCGTGTCTGCCAGTTCATCGGATACGATCGCCCTGTGGACATGGGCTCGGATGTCGGAGCCGTGAATGTCTCGCGTGAGCGACTTCGCGAGAGCGGTTGGCGCGATGCGATTGTCCACAATCCCCTGTTGCGATCACTGCGGCGCACGCTCGTGCCCAAGTCCATCCGCAAGTGGGCCCAGGGCCTGTGGCAGATGAAGAAACGCCCCGAACTGTCCGCCGCGTCCCAGCAACGCGTGTCGCAGGTATTCGATGAGGATCTCGCCACACTTGGCCGGATGCTTGGCGCCGAATTGAATTGCGATAACTTCACGGACGTTGTTCGATCCAACAATCTGCTCTGGACCGAAACGCACAGTGCGTCGGCATGACCGACTCCCGCGCCATCATGCGTAACCGAATCGGCCACGACCCCACACCGCCCCTCAAACGCCGCGGATTGTGGCTGGCCCAGGCGGCGCTGCAATACTCAGGAATGGCCGATCTCTTTGCCGCCCGCCGACGCGACCACCCTGCGGTCATCTTGATGTATCACAGCGCCGCACCGCCTCAGCACGCCCAGTGGATCGCACCGCGCAATTGGCTCGACCCCGCCACGTTCGAATCACAGATGCAATTCCTCGCCCGGCGCCGACGTGTCGTGTCGGTCGACGAACTGCTCGCTATGCTCGATGGCGGCCAACCCATCCCCCGCCGGACCGTGGTCCTGACGTTCGATGATGGATACCTCGATAATCTTTCCGTCGTCGCACCAATTCTCGAACGATTGGGACTCCCCGCCGTCCTCTATCTGACCACCAGCTATATCGATCGCGGCGAAAACCAGTGGGCCGATCAACTGTTTGCCGCTTTCACGCATCGCACCGCACATCAGCTTGACCTCAACGGCGCATCACGCGATCTCTCCGATCCATCGCAACGGATCAAAGCACACGATCAACTCGCCGCCGAACTGCTCGAAGCGGCCGCCGCCGGTCGTCGCGCCAAACTGGAATCCGTGATCCAGCAACTCAGGCCCGCTCCCGATCCGCCGCGCCTCACGATGCGATGGGATGACGTGCGCCGCCTCACAGATCAGTACCCTCGTTTCGCCCTCGGCGTGCACACCACCGAACATCTGGACCTCACCTCCCGTGATCCCTACGCGGCGCTCGCCGACATACAGCAGTCGATGAACATCTTCGAACAACAGCTAGGGCGCCGCCCACACCACTTTTCATTCCCGTATAGCCGCAGCACAGCCGACCTATGTATGCGTCTGCCCGATCTCGGCCTCAAGAGCGCCATGACCGGCGAAGGCGTGGTCGATACCGATCATCGAAGCCCGTTCGATCTGCCGCGCATCGAAACCCATCGCCGCACCGGCCGCTGGCGCTTCCAAACCAGCGGCGCATACCCCGCCCTCTCGCAACGACTGTTTGGCAGAGCATGACCCGCATGACCGTGCCAGTTCACACGCGCAAGCCATGACTGACAACCCCACGCAAACCGATTCGCCCCCCGCCGTCTCCGCGACCGATCCCGATTGGTCGCGCGAACGCCCCGATCGCTTCTGGGATTCCGGTGCCAAACTCCTACGTGCCATCCGAGGCTACCAGCGTTGGCGCGGCCGCGGCCTGTTCGGTCGGCTCATCGCGATCCGCTGGACCATCAGCTATCGATTCTGGACCATCATCTCCGGCGCCGACATCCCCATCACCCTCAAGATCGCCGGCGGACTGATATTGCCCCATCCCAACGGCATCGTCATCCATCCGCAGGCGCAGATTGGGCCCAACTGTCTGATCTTCCACCAGGTCACCCTCGGCGTCCTCAACCGCGGATCCGATGTGCCGCGCATCGGCGGCCACGTCGATATTGGCGCGGGGGCCAAACTGCTCGGCCCTATCACCATCGGCGATCATGCCATGATCGGCGCCAATGCCGTCGTCTTGCGCGACGTCCCCGACGGCGCCACCGCCGTCGGCATTCCCGCGCGACTTGTCGATAGCGCGCCCGTGGGCGAACATAGATGAACGGGCCTCAGGTTGGTGTCGTTGTCATCGGCCGCAATGAAGGCAGGCGCCTGCGCCTTTGCCTTCAGTCTCTGATCAAGCACGACGCGATCGTCGTCTATGTGGACTCCGGATCCACCGACGGTAGCCCCGCCGACGCCCGTGCCGTGGGCGCCGACGTTGTCGAACTCGACATGTCCATCCCCTTCAGCGCCGCCCGCGCGCGAAACGCCGGGTTCGAGCGCCTGATGTCCCGCCGGCCGAATACTGAGTTCGTCCAGTTTGTCGATGGCGACTGTGAGATGTTCGACGATTGGCTCGCCACCGCATCCGGTATCCTCAGTTCACGCGATGAACTGGCCGTCGCCGCCGGTCGCCTGCACGAACGACATCGCGATGCAACTGTCTACAACCGGCTGTGCGATATCGAATGGGATCTGCCTCTTGGCGAGGTCCAGGAGTGCGGCGGCATCTTCATGATTCGCGCTTCCACATTCAATGATGTGGGTGGCTTCAACATCCAACTCGTCGCCGGCGAAGAGCCGGACCTCTGCTTTCGACTCCGCACTGCCGGCTGGATCGTGTGGCGGCACGATGGCGACATGGCCTGGCACGATGCCGCCATCAGCCACTTCGGCCAGTGGTGCAAACGTTCGGTCCGTACTGGATACGCATTCGCCGATGTCGCGTGGCGGCACCTTCGAAGTCCCGGACGCTTCAGCCTGCGCCCCGTGATCTCAATCCTGTTATGGGCGCTGGTCATCCCGCTCATGGCGGTGATTCCCGTCTGGTGGACCTACGGCTTCAGTCTTCTGCTCTTACTGTTGTACCCCGTGCAGGTCTGGCGCATCGCCCGCCGCCAAATCAGGGACGGCCGCGACTCGGCCGACAGTTGGGTCAATGCCCGCTTCATGGTGCTCGGCAAGTTCCCCCAACTCATCGGCGTCTTCCGTTTCTTCCGCAAACGCCTGCTCCGCCAGCAGTCCACCATCATTGAGCACAAGGATTCGGCGCCGACCGGCTCCGCCTGAATCCGACCATCGTGACCGACCCATCCGCAAACAACTCGACTGCCGAGGCCCCCCCGACACCCATGCGTCTGGCGTACCTGACCACCGCCTATCCCGAGGTCAGCCACACCTTCATCCGTCGCGAGATCGAAGAACTCCAGCGCCGCGGCCACGACATCCTGCGCATCTCGATTCGTCGTCCCACCCAGACTCTCGTCGACCCCGCCGACCTCGCCGAACGTGAGCACACTTGCTACTGCCTGGCCCAACCTATCCTCACGATGGCGCTGCGGACGCTCGCCGCCGCGTTCACGCGGCCCGGCCGCATGCTCGGCGCCCTCCGCATGGTCATCGCCATGGGCCGCAAGTCCGATCGCGGCATCTCGCGGCACATCATGTACCTCATCGAAGCCGCCACGCTCCTGCCCATCCTCAAACGCCGTCGCGTCAGGCACGTGCATGTGCACTTCGGCACCAACTCAGCAGCAGTGGGGCGGCTCATCAAACAGCTCGGCGGACCTCCTTACAGCATGACCGTCCACGGCCCGGTCGTGTTCGACATGGCCATCGCGTTCGCGCTCGGCGCCAAGATTGAAGACGCCGCATTCGTCGTGCCCATCAGCAGCTACAACGGCGCGCAGCTCCGCCGATACGTCGGCTACGAACACTGGTCCAAGTTCCACGAGGTACACTGCACCGTCGAGCCCGCCTTCTTCGATGCCGCTAGACCCATCGAAGAGACTTGCAACACCCTCGTCTGTGTCGGTCGACTCAACGAACAAAAAGGCCAACTCCTGCTCGTCGATGCCATGGCCCAGCTCGTTTACGATCACCCCCAAGCGCGCCTCGTCCTTGTCGGCGACGGCGAGATGCGCTCCGTGATCGAACAGCGCATCACCGCCCACGGCCTCGATCAATACATCACCATCACCGGCTATGCCACCGGCGAGCAGGTCCGTGCCGCGATGCTCGACAGTCGCGCTCTCGTCCTGCCCAGTTTCGCCGAGGGCCTGCCCGTCGTCATCATGGAAGCCCTCGCCATGACCCGCCCCGTCATCAGCACCTACATCGCCGGCATCCCCGAACTCGTACGGCCCAATGAGAACGGCTGGCTGGTGCCCGCCGGCAATGTCGACGAACTTGTCATCGCCATGCGCGACGTCATGGCCACGCCCATCCTCCGCCTCAACGAAATGGGGCGCGCCGGCGCTCAACGCGCCCGTGAGCGACACTCGGTCAACACCGAGGTCGATAAGATGGAACGGCTCCTCCAAAACGCCGCGGTCGCGACAACCGATTGATGCCGCGGCAAGAATAGGTCAATGCGCAACTCACTCATGCAGATATTCTGGCGACTGTTCTATTCGCGGCTTCGCCCGCCGCCGGCCGATCTCACACCGGGCTACTCCGTGCTGCTGCTCGTGCCCGGCGACCTGCCCGTCTTCCGGCGCATCGCCATGGACGTGTGCGCCAAGCAGGATCAGACCCATCTCGAAGAACTGCTGGTCATCCCCGATCAGGTATCACCCGCGCTCGAAGCGCAGTGGGATTCCATCGAACGCGACTGGCCCGGCAAGTCCATTCGGCTTGTTCGCTTCAACGCCGTTGATCGCTGGCTTGTCAATCAGGCCAAAAACCCCCACGTCAGCGTCTGGCTGCAGATGGTGCGCGGCATCGAAGCCGCCCGCACCACCCACGCCATCTGGCACGACGCCGACCTGTTCATCACCGATCCCAACATGATGCGGCAGCTCTACGAACACGCCGCCGCCAACAACATGGCCTGCTGGGGCATCGACCCCCAATCACCGATCTTCATGGATTGGTTCCACTCGCGCGGCATCAAACACATCGTCGCGTCGTACGAAATGATGATGGACGTCAAGTGGTTCCGCAGCTTCAAACCATGGGAACACCGACGCTCCGTCACCGTCAACGGCGAAACCCACGGCGGCGACATCACGTATTACTCACAGGTCAACTCGCCGCCCGAACGATTTGGTTGGAAGCGCCGACCCGATGACTTCGTCCACTTCAGTTACGTCATCTCCACCTACCGCTGGTTCCAACAGGCCCTGGCCCGCGGCGATTCCTTCCCCGACAAACGATTCACCGTCCTGCTCGCGCGCCTGCTGATCGATGCCTACGACCACAGCGACTGGCCCTACGAAGTACCCCACCTCGATGTCATCGCCCGCGGCATCAACGATCCGTCTCAGCCCGTGACGTTCATGGACGAAGAGAACACGCAGCGCTACCCCGAGTTCCGACAGATCTTCGACAACCTTCTAAACTGCGATCTGCTCGATGAACATCAAAAGGCGCCCCTCCGCGAAGGCATCAAGCCCTTCGATGCCGCCTTCGAACGTTGATCTCGACCCGCCGCTCTCATGCACAGCCTGCCCGTCATTGCGTACCACCAGGTCATCGACGGCGTCCGCGATGTCAGCATCGTCCAGTTTGAGCAACAGATGCAATGGCTCGCCGACCACGAATATCAATCCATCCTCATCCGCGATTGGATTGACGGCAAGGTGAAACTCGCTGGCCGCGAGGTCGCCCTCACCTTCGACGACGGTTGGCTGGATAACTGGGTCCACGCGTTTCCGATCCTGCGTAAATACGGCATGTCCGCCACGATGTTCGCCGTGACCGGCCGTCAGGCCGACGACCAGCCCGCCCGCCCCAATCTCGAAGACGTCTGGAACGGTCGCTACCAAACCAGCGATCTGCCCCAGATGCACGGCATGAACGAAGCCCACCGAATCGTCCCCGCACGCGAGGTCACCTCGCCCTGCTACATGAACTGGGCCGAGCTGCGCGCCATGCAGGAATCCGGCTCCGTCGACGTGCAATCCCATTCCCATTGGCATCGCGATTACTGGTCCAGCCCGCGCATCCTCGATTTCAATACCGACCCCCGGAATCCCATCGGATGGGCCACCGACGAAGACACCCGCGTCGGCATCCCCATCCACCCCCGCCGTTCCGCCATGCGCGTGCGGCGATACTTCCCCGACGCCAACCTTCACGACCAACTCTCAGAACTCACGCAGCGCGACCGTCTGTTCAATGATGTCTCCCCCGACGAATCGCGCCAACGCCTCCGCGCCGCCGCATCGGCCTTCCGATCCAAACACCGCACCGCCCCTCGATACGAAACCGCCGACCAACAACAGACCCGCATCCGCGGTGAAATGACCGCATCCAAACAAGCCATCGAAGCGCACCTTAATAAGCCATGTGATGTGATCTGCTGGCCCTGGGGCGAACACTCACGCTTGTCCATTCAGTTGGCCCGACAAGTCGGCTACCGCGCCACGGTCCTGTTCTCCCCCGGTCCCAACGTTCGTCCCGCCGCGCCCGACATCCTGCGCATCCGGCGCTTTCCATCTCCGCTCGGCCTCGACGACTTCACTGAAACCCTCCAGCGCAACGCATCATCCCGCGCGGCCCGAACCGCCCGGTTCACGCGCCTCAAACGAGATCTCACTTTCAAAGTCCGTCGCCGCCTCGGCCTGCCCAACCCGCCCAAGCCCGGCGCTACCCGCGCATCGGTCTGAACACCGTTCGCCCGATCGAGGATAATCAACCCCGAATGATCATCTCGCAGACTCCATATCGTGTCTCGCTCGCCGGCGGCGGCACCGACCTGCCCGCCTTCTATCGGCACGACTTCGGCGCGGTGCTCAGCATGGCCGTCACCCGACACATGTACGTCACCGTGCACGGCCGATTCGAACCCAACATCCGCGTCGCCTATTCCACCACCGAAACCGCCGACTCCGTCAAGACCCTCCAGCACGAACTCGTCCGCGAAGCCATGCGCCTCACCGGCCTCGATGAATCTCTCGAGATCACCACGATCGGCGATGTGCCCGGCGGCACCGGCATGGGCTCCAGCAGTTCGCTCACCGTCGGGCTGCTCAACGCCTTCCACGCCTATCAGGGACGCGTCGTCTCGCGCGAACAGCTCGCCGAACAATCCTGCCACGTGGAGATCGACGTCCTCGGCAAGCCGATCGGTCGGCAGGATCAATACGCCGCCGCGTTTGGTGGCGTCAACTACATCCGATTCAACGCCGACCACTCCGTCGACGTCACCCCCGTGCCCTGCGACCCAGGCTTCATCGCGGAACTGGAACAACACACCCTCCTGCTCTACACCGATCAGCAACGCAGCGCCGACGCTATCCTCCAGAAACAAAGCGATGGCACCGCCGACCGACTCACCGTCCTCACCCAGATGCGCGATCTCGCCGCCGACATGCGAAACGCCGTGTCCGGCTCCGGCGACTTGGCCGAACTCGCCCGTCTCCTGCACGAAGGCTGGCTGCTCAAACGATCCCTCGGCTTCGGCATCAGCGGGCAAATGATCGATGATTGGTACGAAGCCGCCCGCAACGCCGGCGCACTCGGCGGCAAACTGCTCGGAGCCGGCGGCGGGGGGTTCATGCTCCTGGTCGCTCCCCCCGAAACGCACGATGCCATCCGCGATGCCGTCGGCCGGCCGCGCGAACTCGAGTTCGGCATCGACCGCTCCGGCAGTCGTATCATCTTCATCAGCGAACGACATTAAGGAAGCACAAGGAAGAAACGAAGGAACTCTCCCATGGCCGGCAAAATCTGTAACGACGCGACCGACTACTTTCAGCAACTCGCCAAAATGTCCGCCGACCTCGATCATGAGGCGATCGATCAATACGCCGAGATGATCTTTAGCGCTTGGCGTGATGATCATTCCGTGTTCGTGTTTGGCAACGGCGGCAGCGCCTACACCGCCTCCCACCACGTCACCGACTACGTCAAAACCGCCGCCGTCGATGGCCAAAAACGACTCAAAGCCTTGAGCATGGTCGACAACCTCGGCCTGCTCACCGCCGTCGGCAACGACATCAGCTACGACGATACCCTCCGCTATCCTCTCGCTTCCTTCGCGCAGCCCGGCGACATCGCCGAGGCCATCAGTTGCTCCGGCAACTCGCCCAACGTCGTCGCCGCATGTGAATGGGCCAAACAGCACGGCATGACCGTCGTCGCCCTCACCGGATTCAGCGGCGGACGCATCGCCGACCTCGCCGATCTCCACATCAATGTCGCCAGCGAGAACTACGGCGTCATCGAAGACCTCCACCTCTCCGTCGGCCATGTCATCGCCCAGACCCTCCACCGGCGCGTCAATGAATTCGCCGCCGCCGGAGCCGCCGGTTGACCGACCATCGTGTCAAATCCCTGCTCCTCGCCGCCGGACTCGGCACGCGCCTGCGCCCCATCACCGAGCGCATCCCCAAATGTCTCGTCCCCATCGCGGGTCGATTCCTCCTCGATCACTGGGTCGACGCCCTGCACGCCGCTTCCGTCCGCGACGCACGCATCAACACCCATCACCTACCGCAGTTCGTTCAGGCCTACCTCAACCGAATCAACCGCAGTGGTGAACTCACACTCACCCAAACCCACGAACCCAATCTGCTCGGCTCCGCCGGCACCGTCACCGCCAATCGCGATCTCGCCGATGACGCCGACCAGATCATCATCATCTACGCCGACAATCTCTCGAACGTTAACCTTGCCGAGATGCTCCGCTTCCACAACCAGCATGACGATCCGTTCACCATGTTGTTGTTTCACGCCCCCGATCCCGCCGCCTGCGGCATCGCGACCCTCGACGATCACGATCGCATCGTCGACTTCATCGAGAAACCCGACCGCCCCTCAAGTGATCTCGCCAACGCCGGCGTCTACATCGTCGATGCCGACGCCTACCGGCAAGTCGCCGACGCCGGCGCTTTCGATTTCGGTTTCGAGGTCCTGCCCCAATTCGTCGGCCGCATGCGCGGCTTCGTCTGGAACGGCTATCACCTCGACATCGGCTCCCACGAAAACCTCACCCGCGCCAACGCCGACGCACCGGCGCACTTCACCCATCGCCGCACCTTCAGCGCCGCCGGCCTCCGCCCCGCCGTGTTCCTCGATCGCGACGGCACGATCAACGTCGACGTCAGTTACCTTTCCGACCCGGCCGAGATGAAACTCATCGACGGCGCCGCCGACGCCATCTGCCGACTCCGCGAAGCTGGCTTTGCCTGCGTCGTGATCACCAATCAGTCCGTCGTCGGCCGCGGCAGAATCACCGAAGATCAACTCACCGAGATCCACCAGGCCATGCACCGCCAGCTCGCCGATCACGGCGCCGCGCTCGACGGCCTTTACTACTGCACCACCGTGCCCACCACCACCGACCGTACTGTCATCGAAGACATCGACCGCAAGCCCGGCCCCGGCATGATCTGGCGAGCCGCGATCGAACTCGGCCTCGACCTCACCCAATCCTGGATGGTCGGTGACATGATCAGCGACGTCCTCGTCGGTCACAACGCCCATTGCCGCGGCTCGATCCACGTCGCCACCGGGCAGTCCACAACGACCGACGAGCTGCCCGCCGACGTGTCATTCCGAACCGTGCCCGATATCGGCGCCGCCGCCGACTTCATCCTCAGCGCCGCCGTCGCCACCACATGATCCAAGCAATGGGAAACCCACGATGAACATCCTCTGCACCGGTGGCGCCGGTTATGTCGGCAGTGCCTGCCTGCGCTGGCTCCTGCGACACGGTCACGAAGCCATCGCCTACGACGATCTGTCCGCCGGCAACGCCGAAGCCGTGCCCGACGGCCGCCTGATTGTTGGCGACATTCTCAACGGCGGCCAACTCACCGACGTCATGGCCCAGCACCACGTCGACGCCGTCATGCACTTCGCCGCCGTCGCCAGCGTTCCCGAATCCATCAGCGATCCCGATCTCTACTACCGCGTCAACGTCCTGGGCACCAAGAACGTCCTCGATGCCATGCGACGCACCGGCGTCAATCGCATTGTCTTCTCCTCCACCGCCGCCACCTATGGCTTTGACAACCCCATGCCCCTGACCGAGGACGCCGACCAACTCCCCGAAACCCCCTACGGCACCACGAAGCTCGCCGCCGAACGCATGATCGCCGACTACGCGCGCGCCTACGACTTTGGCTATGCCTGGCTGCGCTACTTCAACGCCTCCGGCGCCGACCTCGACGGACAGTTCGGCGAAGATCGCGACCACGAAACCCACCTCATCCCCATCATCTTTCAGGTCGTCAACGCCCACCGTGAAAAACTCATGATCTACGGCGGGACGTTCGACACGCGCGATGGCACTTGCGTCCGCGACTACGTCCACACCGACGACCTCGGCCAGG
This sequence comes from Planctomycetaceae bacterium, assembly GCA_002685935.1. Classification (GTDB taxonomy): domain Bacteria; phylum Planctomycetota; class Phycisphaerae; order Phycisphaerales; family Zrk34. Next base: position 30,523 of record NYZD01000007.1, read on the forward strand.
CTCACCAGCGCGTCATCGAAGCCCTCAAGCCCGGCGACGGGCGCGCCTATAATCTCGGCTCAGGCACCGGCGCAACCGTCATGGAGGTGCTTCGCGCCGCGGAAAATGTCGTCGGACACCCGATCGCGCACGAAATCGTCGACCCCCGGCCCGGCGACCCCGCCGTCCTCATCGCCGGCTCCGATCGCATTCGATCCGACCTCGGTTGGGACCCGCAGCACAGCGACGTCGAAACCATCGTTGCCTCCGCGTGGCGATGGCATCAGCAGTGCCCCGACGGTTACGCAAGCAAGCCTGAAGCCGCTGCCGGCAAAAGCGGTTAACCGATTCATGACGATTCAACATGACTGATCAACCCTACACCCCCAAACGCCGCCGGCGCATTCTCGCCGTGGCCAGCGGCGGCGGACATTGGATCGAGCTGCTGCGACTCCGTCCCGCCTTCGAAGGCCACGACGTCGCCTACGTCACCGTGCGCGATTCCTATCGGTCCTACCTCGACGGCGAACGCCTTCACGTCGTCAACGATGCCACCCGTTGGGACAAGTTCGGCCTCATGCGCTGCGCGTGCCGCATCCTCTGGATCATCCTCCGCGAGCGTCCCCACATCATCATCTCCACCGGAGCCGCGCACGGTTACTTCGCGTTCGTCTTCGCCAAGCTGTTACGCCGGCGCACCGTCTGGGTTGACAGCATCTCCAACGCCGAAAAGATCTCCGACACCGCCGAGCGAATCGGACGGTGGGCCGACCTCGTCCTCACGCAATGGCCCGACCTCGCCCGCCCCGACGGTCCGCGCTACGAGGGGGCCATCCTTTGATCTTCGTCACCGTCGGAGCCCAGATGCCCTTCGATCGCATGGTCCGAGCCGTTGACGACTGGGCCGCTCAGCGCGGCCGCGATGATGTCCTCGCCCAGATCGGCGACACCGATTATCGGCCCCAACACATCCAGTGGCGACAGTTCATCGAACCCGACCACTTCGAACAGTTCTTCGATCGGGCCGACGCTATCGTCGCTCACGCCGGCACCGGCTCCATCATCACCGCCATGCAGTTCGGCAAGCCCATCCTCGTCATGCCCCGCCGCGCCGAACTCATGGAGACCCGAAACAATCATCAAGTCGCCACCGCCGACCGATTTAAGGAACAGTTCTCCATCGCCGTCGCCTACGATGAAACCGAAATGCCCCAACGCCTAGATGAACTGCACTCCCTCGGCCGCGTGTCCGGCTTCCGGGCCGCCGCCTCAGACCAACTGATCAACTGTTTGCGCGAGTTTTTTGAACATGAGTAGCATCGCACCGGCTCCCCACATGAATCTTGCATCGCCCGCCCACGCCGATAGCCACGCCGCCTCCGCCGCGACCGCCTGCGACGGCGTCGTCTGCTTCGGCGGGATCGACTGGTGGTATCACAATCGCGGCCACGCCCAGACCCGCATCGCCATGCGCTTCGCCCAGCGCGCCCGCACCGTCTGGGTCAATTCCATCGCCATGCGCATGCCCGTGCCCGGCAAGACCGACCTCGCCTGGACCCGCTACCTCCGCAAGGCCAGGAGCCTGCTCAAAGGCCTGCAGTACGACGCCGACGCCGACATGTGGGTCTACAGCCCCTGGTTCATCCCACGCTACACCCCCGCCATGCTTGAGTTCAACGGCTGGCTGATGTCCATGCAGGTCCGCGCCGTCACCGACTACCTCAACATCCGTCGCCCCTCCACCTGGGTCTCCATCCCCACCGCCGTGCCCGCCGTCGAACGCCTCAACTGGCACAGCATCGTCTTTGACCGCTGCGACGACTTCACCACCTTGCCCGGCGCCGACGCTCAGCTCATCGGCGCGCTCGAACAGCGCATGCTCGACGTCTGCGATCACGCCGCCTACGTCAACGATGAGCTGTTCCAGCGCGAAAAGAACCGCGTCAAACACGCTGAGTTCATCGGACACGGCGTCGACTTCGATCACTTCGTCGCCTGTCGTCCCACGCAAGGCCCCCGCACCGACGTCCCCCCCGCCATGCGCGATCTGCCTCGACCCATCGTCGGGTTCTACGGCGGCATGGACGACTACCGCATGGATCGCGACCTGATGATCAAGATCGCCCGCCACGTCCACGCCAAAGGCGGCACCATGATCCTCATCGGCCCCGATCAAATGGACCTCTCCAAAGTCAGGGCCGAACCCAACGTCGTCCACATCGACCAATTGCCCCCCGATGATCTCGCCCGCCACGCCGCCCACTACGACGTCGGTATCATCCCCTTCTACCAGAATGAATTTAACGTCCGCTGCAATCCCACCAAACTCAAGGAATATCTCGCGCTCGGCTATCCGATCGTCGCGATGAAACTCCCCGCCTTCGACCCCTACGATGATTTGATCATCGCCGTCGACAGCCACGAGGAATTCCTCGCCGGCATCGACACCGCACTCACCGAAACCGGAGACGAGATGACCGAACGCCGCCGAGCCGCCGTGTCCGGCAGCAGTTGGGACGTCGTCGCCCACAAAGTGGCGAAAATGCTCGGTACACCAAACTAACCGATCCACGTGATCGACCTGGGCTTCACCATCAACCACACCATTTCAAGAGGGAATGACATATGAAAGGCGTGATACTCGCCGGCGGATTGGGCACGCGCTTGCGCCCGCTGACCCTGGTCACCAATAAACATCTCCTGCCGATCTTCGATCGGCCGATGATCTACTACCCCATCCAGTGCCTGCTCAACGCCGGCATCACCGAGATCATCATCGTCACCGGCGGCGAACATGCCGGGGACTTCCTCAAGCTGCTCAAGAACGGCAAACAACTCGGCATCCACCACCTCGAATACGCCTACCAGGAAGGCGAAGGCGGCATCGCCGAAGCACTCAAACTCGCCGAAGACTTCGCCGACGGCGGCAAGGTGTGCGTCATCCTCGGTGATAACATCATCGAGCGCAACATCCGCAAGGCCGCCGGCGACTTCTTCACCCAGTCCAGCGGCGCCAAGATCATGCTCAAGGAAGTGCCCGACCCCGAACGCTTCGGCGTCGCCCGACTCGATGGCGACAAGGTCGTCGAGATCATCGAAAAACCCGACGACCCCTCCACCAATCTCGCCGTCACCGGCATCTACTTCTACGACAACGACGTGTTTGAGATCTGCCAGACCCTCGAACCGTCCGGCCGCGGGGAACTGGAAATCACCGACGTCAACAACGCCTACCTCAAACGCGGCGACCTCACCTGCGAAGTCGTCGAAGGCTGGTGGACCGACGCCGGCACCTTTGAGTCCCTCCACCGCGCCAGCGGCTTCGTCGCCGAAGGCGGCGCCAACCTGATCGATTGATCGAACCCATCGCCGCCACGGACCCCACCCACCCGGAGTGCCTCTCACATGCACGACTTGATCCTCCAACTCGCCGCCTTCGACCCTGACGAGGGCTGGGTGCCCGGCCTCGGCGACCGCAGCGCCGAGGGCTACTTCACCGTCGCCCACTACTTCGTCGCCGTCGCCCTGTGCTTCTGGGCCGCCCTCGCCGCCCGTCGCGCCCCAAGGTTCGGCGTCGTCAAACTCGAAAGCCCCATGTTCTGGTGGGTCTTCTTCCTGTTCGTCCTCGTCCTCGGCATCAACAAACAGCTCGACCTGCAATCCGCGATCACCCACTACGGCAGAGAGGCCTCCAAAGAACAAGGCTGGTACGACGAGCGCGACCAGGTCAAGAGCTCCGTCATCGTCGCCGTCGGCATCGGCTGCGCCATCGCGTTCGCCGGTTTCCTCGCCATCACGCTGCCCTACTGGTGGCGCAACCTGCGCGGTTTGCTCGGAGCGATCACCGCCGCCGGTAAAGTGCCCGACGATCAATCCGGCGTCAAACTAGGCGCGATCCGACTGCGCGCCCGCCTCTATGCCGTGTTTGGCGTCGTCGGCAGCTTGCTCATGCTCGTCGGCATCGTATTCCTGCTGAAGTTCATCGCGGTGCGCACGACGTCACTGCATCAGGAGGATATTCTGCGCGAAAGTGTGGTCAGCCTCGACATCGTTGGCCTGCTCATCTTCGGCTCGGCCCAGGACATCAAGGAACAGGCCGCGCCGCTCATCGCCGCCGGACGCAAGGTCCCGTTCCGTCTGAACACGATCATGGAGAACACCGGCATCGCCATGATCCTCCTCAGCGCCCTGCTCGGTATCGTCCGAATTGCCATGCAGCGACGCACCATGCGCAAACTCATCGCCAAGGCGCCGGCCCCCGCTTCGTAAGCCGCGCCGCCTCACGCAACCCCAATACCAAAAAGAGCACCAAGCCAATCGGCTTCGTGCTCTTTTCTTATGCGCTAATCTTGGATTTACCGCACGTGACCCTTCGCCGTCAGATACCTTGTCAACGCATCTTCCCATGCCGGTATCGCCCCGATCGCTGCCACCAGCTTGCCGTTGTTCAATACGCTGTACTCCGGCCGCCGCGCCGCGGTCGGAAACTCCGTGTGCGGAATCGGCGTCACCGTCGCATCCACCCCCGCCTGCTCGATGATCCGCTTGGCAAATGCATACCACGTCGCCTGTCCCGTGTTCACCGCGTGATAGATGCCCGGCTCAATCTCCTTCTCCAGCCCCGACAAGATCATCTCCGCGATGTCCGCCGTAGCAGTGGGGGACATCGTCTGATCGTCGATGACGCGCAACTGCCCCTTCTCCCTGCCGAAGCGAATCATCGTTTCGACGAAGTTCCCGCCCTTGCCCGACGCCCCCGCCACGCCGAACAACGATGCCACTCGCATCACCAGCGTGTCCGGCTGCGCCAGCAGCGCCAGATTCTCACCCAGCAGCTTCGTCGCGCCGTAAACGTTGATCGGCGCCGCCGCGTCCGTCTCCGTCAGCGGTCGATCCGGCACATAACCTCCGTACACATAATCTGTCGACACATGGACGAACCGCGCCCCCTTTGCCGCACAGCACTCGGCCATCTTCTGCACCGCATGCCCGTTGATGCGCACCGCTTGATCGCCGTTCGCCTCCACCTCGTCCGTCTTGTGGTAGCTCGTGCAGTTGATCAGTGCATCGAAATCGCGATCGGCCAGCACCGCCTCGATCGCGTCCAGATCCGTCACGTCCAGATCCGCCCGCCGAAGCCCGATCAACTCAAGCGACGTTGCCCGCTGCTCATTCGCGGCAATCAGATCGGTACCAAGTTGCCCGTTCGCGCCGGGAATCAGAAGCTTCATATCTCCATGATCCCGTCATACATCTCGACCTTGCGAATGACTTCCCGCCACTTGACCAACTCCTGATACCACTGCAGCGTGATCGTCTTCGAGGTCTTGCTCAGCTTCTCTGATTCCAACGCCTCGTAAATCTCCAGCGTCGCGTCCTTCGCGTTGCGCTTCGCCTTCCATCCCAGCGACTCGATCTTGTCGAAGTTCACCTGGTAAGACCGATGGTCCGGCTCGCCGTACCACTCGATCTCGATGTCCTTCGGAATCGTGTCCGCGATGATCTCCGCCAGCGGGCCGAGCTGATAGTTGTTCTCTTCCGAGCCGACATTGAAAATCTGCCCGCTCACCTTGTCCGCCGGGGCCGTCAGCATGAAAATCTGCGCCGCCGCCGTATCCCGAACGTGCACCATCGGACGCCATTGCGTCCCGTCACGCAGCAGCGGCAGCTTGCCCGTCTCCCACGCCCCGTAGGTCATCCCATTGATCGCCAGGTCGAGCCTCATCCGCGGCGACAGCCCGTACACCGTCGACTGACGCAGCACCACCGCCGTGAATCGCTCGTCCGCCAGCGGCAGCACGCCGCGCTCCGCGCTGCCGTTCGCTTTCGCGTACGTCGTCAGCGGATTGATCTCACTTTTCTCCGTGCAGATCACGCCCTGTTCCTGGAAGCCGTAGATGCTGCACGAACTGGGCAGCACGTACCGCTTGACCCCCGCCTCCTTCGCCAGATTTGCCGTGTGAACCCGCGCCAGGTGATTGATCTGCCACGTGGCCTGTTGGAAAAGCTCACCCGACGGGTCGTTCGACACCGCCGCCAGATCGATCACATAATCCACATTCGCAAAGTGCTCGATCCCGATCCGCCGGTTGTCCTGTTTCACCAGCTCAAGCTGATCGCTCGGCTCCGGCAGCAGATCCTCGCCAAAAAAGTAGCGGTCCAGTACACGCACCGCGAAACCGGCCTCCAGCAGCATGGGCACTACCGTCGTGCCGATGTAGCCACCGCCGCCTGTCACTAAAACGCGTTCCATCCGAGTGTCTCCTCAATCCTGTTGATGCGGCCCGCCGGCTCGTGCGGGCCGCCGCTCATTCAAAAATCGTCGGCAGGTCCTTCAGACGCGGCTGAACCTTGTCCTTGTCCGATAACGTCACGTCGGCCTCATCAAACGGCCAATCCACACCAATATCCGGATCATTCCACAACACGCCCCCGTCGTTGTTCGGAGCGTAGTAATTCGTCACCTTGTAGATCACCTCCGTATTGGGCTTCAGCGTAATGAATCCATGCGCAAACCCAATAGGAACAAGTATTTGTGTCCAGTTCTCCGCGCTGATCTCGGCCGTGATGTGCTGCCCGTATGTCGGCGAACTCTTCCGCAGATCCACCGCCACGTCCAGCACGCTGCCCTGTACGACACGAACGAGCTTATCTTGGCCGAACGGCGGGCTCTGGTAGTGCAGCCCCCGCATCACGCCACGCTCCGCTGACAGCGAATGATTGTCCTGAACAAAGTCCAGATCGATCCCCGCTTCGGCAAAGGCCTGCTTGTTATAAGTCTCTGAAAAGAACCCCCGGTGATCACCGTGCTTCTTGGGCACCAGCAGCTTTACGTCCGGGATGGCGGTCTCGACCACTTGCATCTCATAGCACTCCTATATGCCGCTTTCCCGACTCAATAAAGAGCCATGTAAACTAGACGTCGCCCCATCGCCTGTCAAGCATTCTCGCCCCATGTCGCCCGCCGTCTCTGATACCCTCCCCCGGCGACGATCCGCACACGGCACACACGATATCAATACCAATCAGATCGGCCGTATCGGCCTGCCGCTTAGGCGCTTACAGATCGATTTCGCACGAAACCTCACCGACCATCCCTCCATTGGACGGGTTGCGGCAACCCGTCTCGGACGCAAACAAGGCCCGTTGCCTACCGGCAGCGGGCCTTGCGCATATCTCGCCAGAACAAAGACCTTTGCGCGTTTGACCGTCGCTGGCTGGTCGCCAATCGCGTGACGGGGTCGGGCAAGAATCTCCTCGAATCGGCCCAAAACCGTCTCAGACTCTCAAAACCACGTGACGAGGTCGTATCCCGTCCCGTGATAGACAAAACACTCAACTGCAATCGCTTACGTCAATTCGCCCATCCCGTAGGTTTTGCCGCAAGACGCCTGCATGCGACTGGATAGAACCCCCGTCCCGTGACGTTTGCAGTGCCAAAATGCGCTCACATGAGCGCGATGTGAGCG
>NYZD01000008.1 GCA_002685935.1 Planctomycetaceae bacterium
GCCCCCGGCACCGGCACCGGCATCGGCGCCGCCGCCAACACCATTGACATCACCGGCACCGCCGGCACCGCCACCGTCGCCGCCGAAGCAGACACCGGCGGTATCTTCATCGCCGCCACCGGCGGCATTCAGCTCGACCTCGGCCCCGTCGTGTCCGTGTCCAACCCCGGCCCCGGCGATAAGACCGGCCTCGTCACCCCCGGCGCCTCCGGCGCCGACATCGAAGTGACCAACCTCGGCGGCATCATTGAAATCGCCAACGGCGGCATCGACTCCGACGCCGCGGTCGTCCTCAGCGTCATCGATTCAACCGTCACCCCCGCCACCAGCACCGGCACCATCCGCGCCGCCGCCGCGGACAACAACGACGGCACCGTCGAGATCACCGTCAACGGCGACCTCACCCTCGAAGGCTCCACCATCGGTGGCACCCTCGGCGGCGGGCAGCTTGAAATCGACGGCGACGCCTCCGCCACCGACACCCTCGCCATCGTCACCAACGGCGGCGTCGGCCAGGACACCAACCTCGAAGTCCAGACCGACGACTTCGGCGTCATCGACATCCGTCAGGACGATGCCGATGCCCTGATCGACATCGACCTCGCCGGCGGCACCGACGTTGTCGATATCAACGGCGACGGCGCCGGCAACTCCCGCGTCGACATCTCCAACGTCAACACCACCGCCAACGATATCGACGTCCTCTACGAGCTGACCGACGCCGGCATGGACGTCCGCATCATCAGCGCCACCATCGCCGCCAACAACGGCGACGTCAGCGTCATCTCTCCCAACGACATCACCGTCGGTACCGGTGCCGGCACCGCCATCAACGTCGGCGGCGGCAACGCCGATGTGAACCTCCGCGCACCCAATGGCGACATCATCGACGGCGGCGGCGCCATCGTCATGGGCGGCGGCGACCTGCTGCTCATCGCCGGCAACGGCGTCGGCACCCTCGCCAATCCCATCGCCACCACCAATCTGCTTGACGTCGCCGTCGCTGCGGCCAATGGCGGCGGCACCGACGGCGTGTTCATCGAGAACACCGGCGGATCCACCATCAACGTCACCACCGTCGCCGCCATCGTCGGCGCCGCGCCCACCGCGGGCATCTCCTCCAATGGTGGCGACATCCAGATCAACGGTCAGGCCGGTACCTTCGGCACCTCCGCCACCGGCGTCGTCGACGCCACCGGCGCGACTGACGGCGACGTCGATATCATCGCCGACTCCATCACCGACATCCTCGCCGCCGTCTCCGGCGCCAACGTCACCTTCCGCCCCTCCCCCCCCGGCACCGCCATGAGTCTCGGCAACGCCGCCGGTGGATTCACCATCTCTGATGCTGAAATCCTCCTCCTGAACATCACCGACGCCGTCAACGGCATCCTGACCTTCGGCGATGCGTTCGCCGGTCCCATGACCATCACGACCGCTGATTTTGTCACCGGCGTCGCCAACCCGGCCAACACCGTCGCCATCGTCAACAACGCCACCATCATCGATTCCAACACCGGCACCGGTGAACTGGCCGTGCCCAACATCCTGTCCATGACCACCAACGGCGCTATCGGCAGTGGGCCCAACCCGCTCGACACCGATGCCCTGTCTCTCGTCATCCCCGCCACCAATGGCAACAACGCCTTCATCCAGGATGATGGCGACTTCAACACCGAACTGACCAACGTTCAGGTTGCCGGCGGCATGTTCGACTTCACCCAGCTCGGTACCACCGACGTCACCGTCGGCGTCGTCAACTCCACCAGCACCGTCGACATCGACGTCCAGGGCGGTCAGATCGATGACGCCGCCGTCGATACCGTCACCGATATCTCCGGCACCACCGTCACCATTACCGCCCGCGACGGCGTGGGCTTCGTTCAGCGACTCGAAACCGAGTCCACCGCGCTTGACGTCTCCGTCACCGGCACTGGTGCCGGCGTCGAAGGCATCTTCCTCACCGAACTCGACGGCACCGACCTCACCGACATCGACACCGTCGAAGACGTCATCGACATCGTCTCCACCACCGGCAACCTCACCGTCGGCGACGTCGACGCCGGCACCGGCACACCCACCACCGCCAACATCGAAGCCACCGCCGGGGACATTCAGGATTCCACCGTCGACACCACCACCGACGTCTCCGGCACCACCCTCACCCTCACTTCCCGTGACGGCGTGGGCGACACCGCTGCCATCGAGACCGAATCCGACTCACTCGATGTCTCGGCCACCGCCGCCGGCGGCGCCATCGACATTCGCGAAAACTCCGGCAACGGCACCGAACTGACCGACCTCGATACGATCGATGGTTCGATCAATGTCCTCTCCCCCGCCGGTGACCTGACCATCGGCATCGTCGAGGCCGGCACCACCACCCCCAACACCGCCACCATCGAAGCCACAACCGGCTCGATCGAAGACGTCAGCGATCCCGACACCATCGTTGTCGATGTCCTCGGCACCACCGTCACGCTCCTCGCGCAGGACGGCATCGGGAATCCCACCGACGTTGAAACCGATTCCGACACCCTCATCGCGCGCGTCACCGGTACTGGCAACATTGTCATCAACGAGAAGTCCGTCGACGGCACCGACCTGTCCGACGTCGACACCGCCGATGGCTCCATCACCGTCCCCTCCGACGGCGCCGTCACCGCCACCGATGTCCAGTCCCGCACCGACTCCCTCGGCAACGACATCGCCATCACCACCAACACCGGCGACATCCTCGTCGGCTCCATCCAGATCGGCACCCAGAACGGCGACAACCCGATCACCGCCGACGTCGGCCACGTGCCCGCCGTTAACGCCGATGTCACCCTCATCTCCGATTCGGCCATCAACGACGCCCAGGTCGACGGTGACGCCGTCGGTGACGACGACGACATCATCGGCAACATCGTGAATCTGACCTCCGGCACCACCCCCGTCCCCGGCATCGGCAACATCAATCCGCTCGAAGTCGTCGCCAACACCGTCAACCTGGCGGGCTCCGGCGGCATCGGCCTGTCCGTGACCGGTTCGGTAAATCTCGGCAACTTCGACACGCTTGGCGCCGACATCAACATCAATGCCACCATCGACATCGACGTGATTGGCGATGTCACCACCGGCACCACCGCCGGCAACCCCGGCGCCGGTCCCTTCGGCAACGTCACCCTCCGCGCCGATAGCAACGGCGACTTCACCGAGGGCGGCGGCGTCCAGGCCACCGATGACATTCGTGTCGCCGCCGGTGGCTCGATCCACGTCGGTGACGGCACCCTCACCCTCGCCGGTGCCGACGCCATCTTCGAAACCGGCGGACCGCTCAGTGGCCCCGGCGGCCTGCTCATCATCGAACCGTCCGCCGCCGCCCGCCACATGGCCATCGGCGACGGCGCCGACACCACCGGCGCCTTCGGCGCTGGCAACTTCATGTTCGTCGACACCACCGAGATCGCCGAATTCCAGGATGGGTTCAACCGCATCACCTTCGGCCGCGCTGACGGCACGCAAACCATCCAGATCGGCGACTCCGCGACCTCCGATACCCTCACGTTCCTCGACGCCGTCACCTTCTCGGCTCCGGCTGGTGCCGGCGCCATCAACGTCGACGCCACCAACCTCCGCTTCGAAGAACTCGCCGTCGGCACCGTCATCTTCGACGGCCCCGGCGCCACCACCACGCTGTCCGGCTTCCAGGTCAGCGCCGGTATCCCGATCATCTTCTCCGACGCCGTGGAACTGAACAGCGACGTCCTCATCGCTTCGACCCTCGATCTCACCGGCCCCGACTTCTTCGACGGCGCCGGCGCTGAAATCCGCTTCGAAGGCACCCTCGACTCCACCGTCGGCAATACCTTCCGACTCGTCACCGACGCCGGCACCACCGGTGATGTCAACTTCATGGGCGCCGTCGGCACCACCGACGCCCTCGGCGACGTCGTCGTCTTCCGCGCTAATAACGTCACCGCGTCATCGACCTTCGAAAGCGATTCGTTCATCCAGCACACCGGCTCCGGCACCACCACATTCGCCAACGTGCTGACCACCAACGGCAACTACACCGCCGCCGATGAAACCGCCCTCAACGCCGTCGGCGCCCCCTTCAACATCCTCGATGTCCTTGGCCCCCTCGCCACGCTGCCCACCGAGCAGGTCTACAACCTCGACAAGGCCCTCGACTACGGCATCGATATCGAAACCCAGGCCATCGACTTCCAGCACAACGTCGTTGTCGGCGGATCCAACCCGGTCCTGCTGACCACCAACAACCTCTCCTTGCCGCCCATCGGCCGCACCATGCTCGCCACCGGCGCTTCGATCCAGATTCGGACACTGCCCAGCGTCATCGGCGTGCCCCCGACCAACACCACCACCATCGGCGTCAACTCCAATACCCAGGACATGAACCTCCTCGACGCCGAACTCGACCGCGCCGTCTCCCAGTTCCTGATCATCGGTGAAGTCACCGACGCCACCGGCAGCCCCAGTGCCGTCCCCGGCGAAGCCGACTACGACCACGCCGACGGCCTCGCCCTCGCCATCCGCGCCGGCACCGACAACCCCATCAGCCGCGACCGCGACTTTGAGCTCCGCTCCAGCGGTCAGATCAGCATCGAAGGTGCCGTCGATACCACCACCTCCGGTACCTTCAGCATCTTCACCGAGCACGTCGCCACCGTCCCCGTGCCCTTCTCGCTCGTGGTCAACTCCGCCGGCGACATGAACCTCGACGATGCCTTCCATCAGTTCGACACCCTTGGCACTGCGACCGTCTCCACCGGTGGGGACATCATCACAACCGGCACCAACGGCGGCATTACCTTCGAATCACCCGTCACCCTCACTGACTCCGTCCTCTGGTCCACCACCGACGGTCAGCCCGGTGACATCAACCTCGAAAACACCGTCGTCGGTAACTTCAACATCACCCTCGAAGCCGGATCCGGCGCCACCAACTTCCTGATGCCCGTCGGCGGACCCGACGATCCCAACGCCATCGGCGTCGGCATCGGCCCCGCCATCACCATCAACTCCGAAGGCGTCACCAACTTCCAGGACACCCTCCGCACACGCAGCGGACTCCTCCAGGCCGTCAACGCCGGCGACGTCATCTTTGAAGGTGATGTCAACCTCGACCTCCTCGGCGCCGGCAACGTCGCCACCATCTTCAACGAAGACGTCCGCTTCGATAACCTCAACAGCGGCAACACAACCCTCACCTTCACCTCCGGTCGCTCCGTCACCTTCGGCGACGGGACCACCGACCTGGTCACCCTCGACGCCACCGGCGCCTCAACCCTCATGGAAGTGACCATCGCCACCAACGGCGCCGGCGTCGACGACGACGTGCTCTTCAACGCCGCCGTCCAGGGCGATCCCGCCAACGGCGGACAGGACCTCCTGCTCTCCGTCACCGGCACCACCACCTTTGAAACCACCGTCGGCGGCACCACCGTCCTCACCGCCATCGGCGATACCGACGGCGCCGACCACGCCGACGGCACCACCGACGGCTCGCTCGTCATCAAGTCCACCGGGCCCACCCTCTTCAAGGACACCGTCCTCACCACCGGTGGCATCGAACAGGACAACGCCGCCGGCGAAATCACCTTCGAGAACGACGTCGTCAACCGTGGCGGCATCACCACCAACGTCGCCGTCGGCGTCGGCGGCACCGATGCCAACGACTCCAACTACGATGCCAACGTCGAGTTCAACAACGTCTTCTCCATGATCACGCGGCTGTATTACACCTCCAACGGCAACGTCACCTTCGGGAACGTCATCGGCGCCGATCGCGTCGCGCTCTCCGCCGAAGACCCCGGACAGCCCCAGATGGATGTCGTCATCCGCACCGTCACCAGCACCGGCACCGACGTCGACGTGCTCAACACCGCTCTGGCCTCGCCCACCGGCGATTTCGGCAAGGACATCAACTTCAACTCCACCATCGATAGCTTCCAGGGCGTCGGCGAGATCGATCAGCGACTCATCGTCAACTCCGGCTCCGGCGTCACCCGCTTCCTCGGTGAAGTCGGTGGCGGCCTCACCGTCGACGGCATCGCCGGCAGCCCCGCCCTCTTCAGCCTCCACACCGAAGTCGACGAAGCCACCCTCGCCGCGCTTGATTCCCTCGATGCCGACCTGCAAGGCCCGTTCGGACGCTCCGAAGTCGGCGCCGACATCTTCGCCGAAGGCGGCACCATCGTCTTCAACGACGCCGTCCTCCTCGTCAATCAGGACGTCACCATCACCGACACCGGCGCCACCGGCGCTAACTTCAACAGCACCGTCGATGGCGCGTTCAACCTCACCCTCAACGTCGATGCCGTCACCAACTTCGTCGGCGCTGTCGGCTCCGACCCCGGCGGTCTCGCCGGCCAGGCACTGGGTAACCCCGGCGCCGATGTCGCCACCGCCATCACCATCAACTCCACCGGCACCACCGACTTCCACAACACCGTCGAAACCGTCGACGGCATCACGCAGGCCGTCGGTGCCGGTCTCGTCACCTTCGAAGACAACGTCACCATCGGCTTCACCGATACCGACTCGCTGTTCAACGAGAACGTCACCTTCGATAACCCCAACAGCGGCGCCGCGGCCTTGCTGTTCACCTCCGCCGGCTCCGTGACCTTCGGCACCGACAACGCCGACCTCGTCACCCTCGCCGCCACCGGTGGCTCGCCCACCATGCCCGTCACCTTCCAGACCACCAGCGCCACCGACGCTCGCAATGACATGACGTTCAACTCGCGCGTTACCGGCGCTCAGGACATCGTCCTCGATCCCCAGAACGCCACCGGTCTGTTCACCTTCATCAACGAAGTCGGCGACTCCGCCGTGCCCCTCATCCCCATCGGCGACGGCACCGGCATCGCCATCGATATGCAGGGCGCCGGCAGCTACAACTTTCAGAACGTCGTCGAAACCGCCAGCGGCATTAATCAGGCTGGCGCCGCGGGCCTCGTCACCTTCGAAGACAACGTCACCGTCGCCGCCGGCGATACCGACTCCACCTTCGATGCCAACGTCACCTTCGATAACCTCAACAGCGGCTCAGCCACGCTCACCTTCACCTCCGCCGGAAACGTTCGCTTCGGCACCGGCGCCGGCAGCATCGGCACCGATCAGGTCATCGTCGCCTCCACCGGCGTCGACATGCCCGTCACCATCGATACCTCCGTCGCCGGAACCAACGTCGAATTCAATGCCGCCGTCAATTCCCCGACCGGTGACCCCGAAGAACTCCGCGTCAACTCCGGCGCCGGGACCACCAGCTTCCGCGGCGACATCGGTGTCGCCGGCGGCGGCCTCGATATTCTCAAGGGTCTCACCACCGAGTTCGGCGGCGTCGGGATCGGCGTCACCGAGTTCGGCAACACCGATGCACCGGCCGCGAACATGTTCGTCCGCACCAACGGCATCGGACAGACCTACAACGACCCCGTCCTGTTCGTCGGCGATACCACCTTCTTCACCACCGCCGGACCCGCCAACTTCAATGACACCGTCGATACCGCCACCGGCCTCGCCGCCGGCGCCGGTGATGTGACCCTCGACATCTTCGGGAGCAC
>NYZD01000009.1 GCA_002685935.1 Planctomycetaceae bacterium
GGGGGGCGGCGGAGGCGTCGATGAGTTTTTGCCAGGCGGCGGGGTCGGGATTGGCGGCCCAGGCGTGGGACATGCGTTGGGTTTTTTGTTGGGCGTCGCGTTCGGGGTTGTAGGTGTCGCGGCTGGGGCGGAGGGCGAAGCACCAGGGATCGTCGGCGGCGACGATGTAGAGGAACGAGCCGAAGGCGCGGGCGTTGATGGCGTGGCAGGTGGCGGCGCCGATGGTGGTGCATTGGATGAGGCGGGCGGCGGCGAGGGTTTCGTGGAGGAGGTGGGGGTAGGTGTATTGGATGCGTCGGGAGGAGGTGGTGTAGGTGGCGTGTCGGCGGGGGGGATCGATGGCGGAGAGGTAGGGGACGTTGAGGGCGTCTTCGATGACGTGGAAGTTGGTGATGGTGTTGATGCCGACGCCGAGCAGGAGGATCTGTCCATCGTGCTGCATGAGTCGGATGAAGGGGGAGTCGTGGCCGCAGGGGGTTTGGCTTTGGTGGTGGCCGTCGAGGAGGTGGGATGCGGCGGCGCCGACGCCGACCCAGGAGGGGGTGGGGGGGCAGCTTCGGATGCTGTCGGGTTGTTGGCGGACGGTTTCGCCGATGATGCCGGTGCAGCCTGGTTCGTTGGAAGGGCAGAGGGATTGGGGGCAGGCGTGGGCGCATTGTTGGAGGGCGTAGTTCTCGGAGCGGATGGCATCTCGGAAGGAGGGGATGATGACGGCGCCGTTCGGGCCGGCGGCCTGGCGGAGGGCGGCGACGACGGTGTGGGCGCCGCCGGTGACGAGTCCGAATCGGGAGAGGGAGGCGTGGACCATGAGGTGGGTGGTGGGTTGGATACCCAGGCGGGCGAGGCCCTGGGTGATGGTGGATTGCGTGACGGGGTTGGTGGTGTTCATGGGGTTTGGGAATAAGGTTGCGTGGGGCGGGGTGATGTTATGTGCCTGGGGTCATTCATACTCATGGGGCGCGACGGTCGTCAACTGGGGCACGCGGCGGACAGATGAGCGCGGCGCGCGCGGGGGAAGGACGATCGGTGGTGCGTGGCGTGTTGGAGATGGTTGGCAGGTGGCGGACGAAGGCGGGGCGCGTGCGTCGGGTCATGGGACCTGTCGGCGAGAGATCGGGCGAGGGACAGAGCCAACATAAGTTCTGGACCAGATCAGACTTGAGGAACGTAAGAAAAAGGAATGCGGCGGGGCACCAATATGGATATAATCGTTTAGTTATGATGGCGGCGCGGCTTGTGGGGGCGCGGCGGGGCTCATTCGTCAAGTGGCACGGGTTTCGATTCGGCAACGCGTGCGCGCAGTGGGCAGCAAGGTGAATGATCTTTGGTGTGGGGGCGTGACAGACTTCGACAGCACCACACGCGGCTGAACGGTCATTCGGGGCAAGTCTGATTCGGGAAGGAGCGAACGATGAAGTGGGGCACAACGATTGTGATTGTGGTGTTGGGCTTGTCGAGCGCGGGTTATGGGGTGGACGTGAATTACAGCGGCTTTATTCATGATCCCTATCCCAACAGCCCCGTCGGTGACTTCGTGATCGCGGGCACGTTCGATCCCACCTTCAACCCCTGGGACTATCCGTACGTCTACGGGGATTGGGTGGGCAACCTGGTGGACGGGCCAGAATACGCCCAGGCGGTGGCGGACGGGGTGTTCCGGCCCATCGGGGCGGGGACGCTGACGACCGATGGCGCGGGCAGTTTCAGCGGCACGGGCAGCACGACGGGCATCGTGGGAGAGGCGTTGTGGATCTTCGCGTTCGGCGACCCGGCGCCTGATGATGCGTGGACATTCGCGCTGTGCACGAGCAGCGATCCGGGGTGGTTGGCGTCGGGGGACGCAGTGGGGGATCAGAACGTCCTGCACAGTTCGGAGGCTGACGTGTTTGTGTTCGGCGGGAGCGCGGCGCCGGCGATCGCGCTGCAGGGCCTGCCGATCCCGGTGCCGTCGGCGGGGGCGGCGGGGCTGGCGGGTCTGGTCTGGGTTTGCGGCAGGCGGCGATGACGGGCCGGGCGTTGTGGACGGCGGCGCGTTGTGCGGGGGCTGGTGGATGTTGGGGGATAAGGGGGTTATTCGGGGTGGCATGACCGTGAGTCGCCGTTTGGGGTGTGATCGCGATATCTTGCGTGATCGCTGGGGCGGGCGAGGGATTAAATAGGTGAACCACATTGGACGGGCGTCGTATCGAGAGGTGTGTTACAAAGCAGATGCGCCGTGGACGGCGCCGGTGTCGGAGGCGGAGCCGGATATGGCGGGCCATTACGATGAAACAGTTGCTGCGATTGGCGGTTGGATGCGTGTTGGTGCTCGGCACTTTGTCGGTGACGGGGTGCGGCGGCGGAGGGGAAGATCATGGCGGCGCGGTACGGAATGAGACGCCGGTGGACAAGGAGAACCGTTCTTCTGATGTCGTTGTGCAGCGTGTCGCGGCTGCGTATTACAGTCAGATGGAGCAGATTGACGTTGGGCGACAGCAACAGGAAGCGCAGGATGGGCAATCCGATGAGCCGGGGCCGGCGCCCCCGCCTTCCTCGGCGACGGGGCGCGTGGTTGATCGGCGGGGCATGGGGATCGGCGGCGCGGATGTGCTTATCGAATCTGAGGTCGCGGACCCCGGTCTGGGCCAAGGCAAGACGGATGAGGACGGGCGATTCGATGTTCCATTAGAGCACACGGCGTATCGCGGGCTTGATGTGATCGTTACCAGGGAGGGATACGAGCGTTCGGCATACGGCTCGATCTACGGAGGTATGGTTGACTTCGAGCTCAAGCTGGATCGTAAGATTGACGGGACCTACCTGCGCTCGGTTGTCGCGTGCGAGAATCGGGAGGAGAGGCTTTGGATGCTGCTGGAAATCATCGGCGATCGGCAAATGGACCCGGTCATTCAAGAGATCTATCCATTTCTCGGCGATCTGCGTGCTGATCTGCTCGACGTGGTCCGGTCTGGCGGATTTGACGCGATAGATGACGGGCGGTCTTCCCCAGCTGAAAGGGCACGTGAGTTTCTCGAATTGTGGCATGATCCGGCGGATGCATCATTGTTCAGTGACGCAGCGCCGGCAGATATCTCGGGTGAAACGATTGAAGAGGTGTGCGCGAAATGGGCGGACCACCATTTTGAAGAAATGACGGATGCACCAAGGACGCACAACTGGTGGTTCGACGATCCGATATATGGCCCGGACGAGCAACACGCGTTGATCAGGTTCGGCGTGATGTATGCGCATTGGGGGTATTCTCAACTGTTGGTGCTGGTCCGGCACGATCAGGTCTGGCAACTGGGAACGGTGAAAGAGCATCTGGGATGGCACAATCTCCGCGAGCCAGATGACGGCTGAGGGCCGCGTGTCAGGGACGACGTTCGAGCGTGCAACGAAGAAGATGTGTCAATGGACTTCGTGGGCATGGTTTGTCGCGGTGGTGGGTTGTGTGGCGGCGGGATGCGAGCGAACCGGTTAACGCGTGGCTGGGCATGATGGTCATGGGCGGAGGCGGGACCGGTATGGCAGATTACAGACAGCATTGGGAGAGCACGTATCAGGAGGCGTACGCCAGTGGGAAGGGGCACTGGCGGGCGGAGCATGCCACGCCGCGTGCGTTCTTGGCGTTCATGGAGTCGGCGTGGGCGCCGCGGCAGGGGGCGCGGATCCTTGAGGCGGGTTGCAGCGACGGATTGAACGCGGTGCACCTGGCGCGACGGGGATACGAGGTGACGGGCGTGGACGTGTCGGAGACGGCGATCGCTCGGGCGCGGGAGACGGCGGCGGACGCGGGGGTGGGGGTCGCGTTCGTGTGTCTGGATCTTGCGCGTGACGCGGTGCCGGGCGGGGGTTGTTATGACTTGTGGATTGACATCAAGACGCTCCATTGCCTTTGGCGGGATGAGGATCGGCAGCGGTACCTGGCGGGCGTCGCCACGGCGCTTGGGCCGAGCGGTGTGTTGTTTTTGAACTGCGGGCTCGCGCTGGCGGATGTTCGGGCACATTTCCCGTTGGTATTCGCGGCGCTGGACGCCGAGACGCGCGGGCAGGCGGACGTGCTGGACAGAGAATTGCCGCCGGAGCAATGGATGGGCATTCGGTGTGAAACGTTGGAATGGTACTGTGATGAATTGAAGCAGGCGGGACTGACGATATGCGCGTCGAGGCGCGAGGCGAGCATCGAGGCGGGGTGGGGCGCGGTGGTTGTGGCGAAGCGGGAGCATTGATGAGGTGAAGATGCCCGGTCGGTCGATGCAAGTAATGTCTACGTGCGGGGCGCGAGCAGCGATGTTTGAGCATGACGACATGACGCAACGTCGATGGTTCTGTTGGGGGTGGGTCCTTGCGGTGGCGGGATGTGTGGTGACGGGATGCGAGCGGCCGGTGTCCACGCCGAACGAGGATGCTGAAGATGGTGTCGTCGTGACATCAACCGTGGCGGAGGCGGATCGGGAGGGGGTGACGTCGGGGATTGTTGCGGCGGCGCGGGGGCGGATTGGCCGGACGGTGGTTTATGACGGGGCGTACGTGGGGTTGGCGTATCCGGGGGGTGATGTGCCGATCGAGCGGGGGGTGTGCAGTGACGTGGTGATTCGCGCGCTGCGTGACGGATTGGACATGGATTTGCAGCGCCTGGTGCATGAGGACATGTCGGCCGCGTTCGGCGAATATCCGACGATCTGGGGATTGAGCAAGCCGGATCGGAACATCGATCATCGTCGTGTGCCGAATCTGCGTCGGTATTTTGAGCGGCGGGGTTGGTCGTTGGGGGTGAGCGACAGGTTGGGGGAGTACAGGGCGGGTGATCTGGTCACGTGCAAGGTCGGGGGGAATCGACCGCACATCATGGTGGTGAGCGACCGGAAGAATTCGGCAGGGGTGCCGCTGGTGATTCACAACATCGGGCGGGGGACGAAGGAAGAGAATCGGTTGTTTGAGTTTGCGTTGACGGGGCACTACCGGATCGAGGGAGGGGCGGGGTCGGATGACGGTGTGGGGGGTGAGTGAGTCAGGCGGGAGGTGGGAATTCGGGGGCTCGGGGAGCGGACCGGCGGCGGCGCAGGCGGATCGCGGGATTCCTCCCGCAGCTATTTGGGGGCGCGTGGAGCGGACCGGCGGGGACAGGGGGCGGGGGTCAGGATTCATCGAGTTGGCGGAGTTGGGTGAGGAGGTCCTGGGCGTTGGCTTTGATTCGGTTGACGGCGCCTTTGGCGGGGGCGAGACGAAGTTCGCCGCCGTAGCGCATCATCCAGAAGCTTGTGGTTTCGTAGCCGGCGCGGTCGATGTCGGGGTCGTCGCCGATGTAGCCGACCAGACCGTTGGTGTCGCCGCAGATGAGGGTGTGGGGGAAGGGGGATCGATCGCGGATGTGTCGGCCGGTGAGGGTGAAGTTCTCGCCTTGTGAGAAGAGGGCGGCGAGGTCGCCGAGGCGGAGGGCGCCCATGATGACGGTGATGGTTTTGGGGTAGGGTTTGTTGTGGGTGAGGATATCGTCGACATCTTTGAGGTAGTCGATCTGGGGTTGGACGGCGAGCTTGCGGAGTTCGGGGGTGATTTGCTCGGGGAAGTTGATGCCATCGCACCAGGTGGCGGTGGGGTCGGTGTGGTCGAGGCGCTCGATGAAGTTAAGTCGCTGTTGCAGGGCGTGGTCGATTTCGGCGCGGGTGAACATGGGGCGGGAGTCGATTTCGACCGGTTGCCAGCGGAAGTCGAAGGGGGTGGCGCGGACGGGGGCGAGGTTGGCCATGGCCTGGGCGGCGGCGGCGGCGAGTTTGTCGCCGGATTGTCCGGCCTGGTCGGGGGTGCCGAAGATGTGGTAGCAGTTGACGTCGCCACACATGCCCTGGACGAACATGGTGGGGGCGTGGTTGATGGTGGCTTCGATGTGTTGTCGTGCGGTGCCGACCCAATCGGGGGAGATGTACTTGTCGTTGATCATGGTGGCGGGGTGGCAGCAGAAGTTGAAGAGCGCGCCGAGGGGTTTGCCTTGGGCATCGTCGAAGCGGACGAGGGAGATGGTGGGATCGAAGAACTTGCCGGACTGGAGGCCTTCTTCGTGGTGGCGTGAGAACTTGGTGCCGCCGGTGGGCATGGGGAAGCGGGTGTTGTAGCTCATGGTATCGCAGTAGCCGATGCCGGTTTGGATTTGGATGGGTTGGAGGGAATCGAGGGCGGCACGTCCGGCGTTGATGTAGTGGTTGATGAAGGATTTGTATTGTTGCTCGACGTAGGGGGGATCGAAGTTGCCGCGCCGGGTGACGCTGGAGCCGCCGGCGGCGTCGGAGCCGGGGAGGGTGGCGCTGGAGTGGGTCTGGCTGGTGGACCAGACGATCTGCTCGGGGGTGAGGTCGAGGGCGTCGGCGACTTCGGCGCGGAATTTCTGGGTTTCGGCGGGCGGATTGCCGCAGAGGTCGGAGGCGAACCAGAGGAGGGTACGGTGGTCCTGTTGGAGGGCGAGGCAGCGGGCGAGGAGGGGCATGGCGATTTCGGTGACGTTGGGGGTGGTGCCCCACGCGCCGAACTGCGGGTGGATGTCGGGGGTGATGTCGAAGCCGACGATTGAACCGCGGAGTGGGGGCATGGTGGAGATCCTGTCACTGCGGAGCGGTCGGCTCCCTGACGGTCGCGGCTCGTGGGACCCGCCCGCACCGTGCGAGCGACGGTTATGTGGCATGTTAGCGGATGGGCGTGTTATGCTGCGCGGGAGATGAAGGAGATTTCATGATGCAGCGCATCGAGCGTGAACGGGCGAAGCGGTATGCGTTTGATCCGGGGTACGAGACGTTGTTGACGGTGGATCAGGGGGAGGTGTTCGAAGTGGAGACGGAGGACGCGGCGTCGGGGCGAGTGCGCGAGGATGGTTTTGTGCCTTCGGTTGCGAATCGACCGGAACTGCGGGCGACGCCGCCGCTGGTGAATCCGGTGGCGGGACCGATCAAGGTGCGGGGGGCGGCGGCGAGGGACGTGTTGGCGGTGACGATTCATGATATTGAGCCGGAGGATCAGGGGTGGACGGGGGTGCGCCCGGGAGCGGGGCCTCTGGGGGATTCGATCCAGTGGATGGGCGAGTCGGCGGAGGCGTACGCGACGATCATCCGTCACACGCCGGGCGCGGATGGGAAGGTTAAGGATGGGACGGCGCATTTTGAGGGGAAGTACCGTTGGCCGGTGACGCCGTTCATCGGGACGTTGGCGACGGCGCCGGAGCGGGAGGTGACGGACGAGCGGGCTGGGACAGGGGGCGTACGGGGGGAATCTGGATGTGCGTGAGTATCGGGAGGGGGCGACGGTGCTGTTGAATTGTTATCACGACGGGGCGCGGGTGTTCGTGGGCGACGTGCACGGGTCGCAGGCGGATACGGAGTTCACGGGGACGGCGAACGAGGTGCGATCGACGGTACGGTTGTCGTGCGCGGTGGCGGGAAGCGAGCGGCTGGCGGCGCCGCGGATCATCAAGGATGAGACGATTGTGTTTTTGGGGATCGAGAAGCCGCTGGAGCAGGCGGTGGTCAAGGCCATCACACATTGGATGGGATGGCTGGTGGCGGAGCATGGGGTGTCGCGGCGTGATGCGTATCTGTTGAGTTCGGTGCATCCGGCGATGCGGGTGCACGTGTATCAGATGGTGCCGGGGTTCGGATTGGACTACGTGGCGGGGGTGGAGTTTCCGAAGGACGGTCCTTGATGGGATGGGGCAATCGTTGTGAACCGGGCACGGGGGGATACGTAGATCATGGATGGTGGTGCGCGGTTTGCGGCATGGGATGATTCGGCTGTTCGCCTGGGCGGACGGTTATTGGCGTGGTGTGGATCGGGTGTACCGGCGTTTGAGGCTGCCGGTGCATATTGGACTGATCGGGATGTCGGTTGCGTTGCCGGCGGCGGGTTTGGCGCGGTTGATGATGTCGGAATCGCGGTGGGATCCGGATCGGGTGTTCACGTTTTTTTATGTGGCGCTCATTTACGGATTCGTGCCATGGTGGATTCATTATCGGCTGTTGGGGATGCGACGGCTGCGGGCGGCGGTGTTGTTGGTGGACGCGATGGTGGTGGCGGCGACGGCGGTGCGAGCGCTGGGGATTGGATTTCCGGCGTCGGGGCACGTGATGTTGATGGGTTACGCAATCGCGACGACGGGACCACGGGGGTTTCGAGTGGTGGGGGGCGTGTTGCTGGGGGTGTCGGTGGTGATGAAGGCGGCGTGGTGGGGGGATTGGGTCACGCCGATGGTGGGCGGGCTGGCGGCGTGGTTACTTGTCAGGCTGCATGGATTTTGTTTTGATGGTGCGGCGTTGCGCGGGCTAGAATGAGGTTGACAGGCGGCGTGAATCAGGTGGGGCAAATGACTTATGTTCGCGCATCATCCGGACGATCAAACCGTATCTGTCCCGCTAGCGGCGGTTTAGGTGTTATCGGCACGGCGAACGGAGCAACAGGACGATGAAGACACTGATTACCGGCGCCTCGGGATACTTCGGGCGAGCCCTGGTCCATCGGCTGACGAACGGCAATGCGCCGGCGGGTTGGGATCCGGACGAGTTGATTCTGCTGGGCCACAGCGAGCAGAAGGCGGACGAGCTGATGCGTTCGCACATCATGTCGGTTTACATCGGCGACATCGGCCAGCGGAGTTTTCTGGAGAAGATTTTCCAGGAGAATCGGATCGGTCGCGTGGTGCATGCGGCGGCGATCAAGTACATCTCGATATCGAACGTGAATCCGATCCCGACGATCGAAACGAACATCATCGGCAGTTACAACCTGCTGCAGCTTTGCAAGGCGGCGGGCGTGAAAGAGGTGGTGGGGATCAGCACGGACAAGGCGATCAATCCGATCAACGTGTACGGGCTGACGAAGAAGACGATGGAGTACATGTTCCTGGATTCGGGTTACACGATTTGCCGCGGGGTGAATTTCTTTGCGTCGTCGGGAAGCGTGCTGCAGATCTGGTACAACCAGTTTCAGAAGGGCGCGCCGCTGACGGTGACGGACAAGCGATGCGTACGTTACTTTATCGGTGTGGATGACATGGTGGATCTGGTGATCCAGTCGATGGGGCGCAACGAGGTGATCAATCCACCTGAGGTGTGGGAGGTGGAACTGGGTGCGTTGCTGGAGGCGTTCATGTCGCACTATAAGTATGACAAGTGCAAGGTGTTGGGTTTGACGGACGGGGAGAAGCTGGTCGAAGAGATCGACGTGACGAGCAAGATCGTGCCGGTTGACGTTGACACGCTACGGGAACTGGTGTCGCGTGAGATCACGAAGTGGCAGGGCCTATTCCGGTAGACGATTTACCCGGGCGCCAATCGGGGGCCACGGCTCCCACAGCGCTTGGTTCAGATCGTGCCGGTTCAATCGATAAATCAGGATTGAGTATCCGATGTGGTCATCGGGCTCGCGCAGGCGGAGGTAGGCGCAAAGTCGTCCCATGCGGATGCGCTGGAGGAACTTTCCGCGTGCCTGCCATTGGTCGGCAAAACGATTGATGAGGAACTGTCGGCGGTGGTGCGGATCGGGTGGAACCGATTCCAGGGCCTCGAGGTCGGGCACGGCGTCCTGGTATTGGCGCTCATGGTGATCGGTCCAGGGTCCGGTGGGCGGCCGATAGACCGACTGGAGATGCGTGGCACTGATGCAGTAGACACCGGGTTCGAACGGCGGCAGTTGGGGCGGGGAGGCACGGTGGGCGGGGCCGAGGAGCGAGATGGCCTGGACGTTGTAGTCGGCGGGGCTGGCGGAACCTTGATACGCGAGGTAGACCGGCTCGGGGTCGAGGGTGGTGGGCCGATGGTGTTCGATCCAGCGGCTTAATCCCGGCAGTTCCTGGCCCCAGTCCAGCGAGCTGGCCACGAGGTAACGATAGCCGTGGCGCGGCCCGCCGATGAGTTGATTGAAGTAGGCCAGATAATGCGGGCGGATGGCCCAGGATTCAGCGGCGAGCCAGAGCAGCAGGACGATCGGCAGGACCCGGATGGTGCGCCGACGGGATGTGAAGCATGACGCGGCAGCGCCTGCGAGGATGAACATGGGCAGGTAGGTCGGCAGGATATGGCGGTGGCCGACGTTGAAGTGACTGGTGATCGCGGCGATCCAGTAGATGATGAAGAGGGTCCAGAGGGGCGTGGTGCGATAGACGGCGTGGCCGGCGATGCGGCTTAGCGCGCGGCCGGTTTCTCGTGAGAGGGCGCGCCAGGCGAACAGGGCGGCGCCCACGGCGATCAGCACGATCAACAGGGCAGGCAGCGGTGTTTTGATGGCAAAGGCGAGGGGGAAGAAAGCGCGGAAACCGGTGTGGCTATGTTGACCGGCCATGAAGGAGGGGCGGGATTTGGATTGCTTGAGCACAAAGTTCATGCCGTAGATGTAGGCTTCGGGCAACAGGCGAAGGTCGCGCGCGCGTTGCATCCATGGGGTGCGACGGCTTTGTTCGGGCAAGACGTATTCGAAATTGAATATGGTTTGATTGGGGGTGATGTGCGGGTCGACCGCAGCACTGTAGCGAAAGCCAAACGCGGCCCAGATCAGCGTGACGACGACGATCGCTTGAAGGGATGCGGCTACGCCGAGGACGAAGATCTGGCGCGGCCAAGAGGTGATATCCCATCGCCGGCCCAGATGCACGGTCAGGGGCCGGCGACCCAGGAGTCGCATCACGAGCATGACGATGGCCATGGGTCCGAGCAGGAGGCAGCAGAACTTGGACAGCATCACGCCGGCCACGATGACGCCGCCGCCGAGGATGGTCGCTACGTTCACGCGGTGCATCAAAGCCCAGAGGCAACCGACGGCGGCGAGGAAGCAGAGGGATGCGGCCATATCCGAGGTGACCAGGGCGCCGTGAGCGAGCATGGTGGGGCTTAAGCAAAACAGCAGGAGCGAGATGATTGCGCCGGCCGGGCCGAACAGACGGCGGGACCAAGCGTAAACGAGCGCACCGGCAGCAACGGCGAGCAGCGTAATCATGAGTCGTCCCCGCCAGAGCATGGCGCGCACGTCGTTGTCCATTTCGTGGAGATAGGTGTAGCTCAGCGGCCAGAGCTGGCGGTCCCGCCAAGCGTCGGATTCGAGAGGGGGGAACTTGAACTGGTCGGTGAGGGCCAGGGGCAGCGCGGCCCAGCGCTGAGGAAGGTTTCCGTTTTCGGGATGTAAGTGATAGTCGTTGGTGAGCCAGTAGCTGGTGCCGCCGGTGAGGTGGATGCCTTCGTCGAAGGTGTTGGAATGATCGAGCGAGGCGGTGATGGCGGTGACGGCGAACGCGACCAGGAGGACGGCCGCGATTGGCCAGTTGAGCCAGCGGGAGATCGACGATGGTGTGCGGCCCGGATGAGTCACGTTCAATCTGCCTTTTCGGCGTGTTGCGGCAGGTAGTGGTAGAGGTACAAATCGTGTTCAGGTCTGGGGGCATTGCGGAATTCGGCGGCACCTTGGGGGCCGTGGTGGTCGAGCAGGCGAACATCACTGACGTTGACGGGGGCGTGATCGATTGGGCTGAGGCTGGACTGGTGAGCGGTGACCCAGTCGGCGAGGAAGGGGGATTGCCGGGCGTATTGGCCGAGGACGAGGACGATGGGGTCGGTGGCGTTGAGTTGGGTGTCGAGTTCGGCTGCGTTGTTGACGTGCCGGGCGTCGAGGCCGGCGCGGCGGAAGTAGAAGACGGCGGCGGGTTCGCCGAGGACGACGACGCGGGTGTTGGGCTGAACTTGGGGTGCAAGATGTTGGACGGCGGGGCGGAAGCCTTCGTAGAGGCGGAAGGGTTGGAAGGGCTGGCGCCAGCCGAATCGCACGATGCCGAGTGCTGCGACGGCCACACACGCAAAGACGGTCATCAATCGCAAGGTGGGGACGAAGGCGCGGCGTCGTTGTTCGGATCCCTGGTCGAGCGCTATTTGCATCATGGCGCCGGCGAGGAGCGCGGTGGCGTAGAGCCAGGGCATGAGCAGTCGGCTGTAGGGGCGATACATGGGGGACATGACGGTGAACAGGAAGAGGAAGGCGAGCAGGATCCACAGGCTGTAGGATCGGCTTGAGAGACAGACGATGACGGCGGCGGCGGCGAGGAGCGCGATGGTGATCGCGCCACTGCCGGCGAAGCCGGCGGCGAGCAGGGCGGTGATCCAGATCAGATAAGAACGCCAGTGGAGGTATTTGGAACGGGGGCTGAGGCACATGGCGGCGGAGAGGGCGATGGCGGGGGCGAGTCGACTGAGGTAGCCATCGAGATAGAGTTGGGAAAGGACGTGTCGTTTGATGTGGTCGGCGGCGCCGGCGAGGTCGACGTGATTTGTATGGAGTTCGAGGAGGCCGGCGTAACCGTCGGGAAGCAGGGCGTTGACGTAGAGGAACCAGGGCAGGTAGCAGAGGGCGGCGACGCAGCCGGCGACGGCGATGCGGGCGACGGCTTTGATGAACTGGGCGCGGGGGATGAAGAAGCACTGTGGGAGGATGGCGAGGCCGGCGACGACGATAACGAGCGGCCCGTGGTATTTGGTGTTCCATGCGATCCCGGTGACGAGGCCGGCGAGGATGGCGCCGATCCAGGATTGTCGACGGTGGGCCCAGGTGAAGAGTCCGAGGGCGAGGAGGAACCAGAAGGCGAACATGGTGTCGGTCAGTCCGATGCGGGCGGAGATGATGTGGTAGTCGAGCAGTGCGACGAGGGTGGCGGCGGCGATGGCGGCGGGGCGTCCGATCCAGGCGCGGGCGAGGATGAAGATGAGGGGGACGGTGAGGGTGCTGAAGATTGCGGAGGTGGCGAGGGCGGTCGAGTCGGCGGTGGAGCCGGTGAGTTTCATGAGGAGGGCGACGGTGGTGGGAAAGACGGGCGGTGCGAGGGTGACCATGTAGGCGAAGTCGAGGCCGCGGAGGGTGGATGGGTCGGCGAGGGCGAGGGCGGTGAGGGCGTAGCCGCCTTCATCGAAGTGGGTGAGGCCGAGGGCGGTGATGTTGCAGAAGCGCAGGGCGGCGGCGACGACAGTGATCGCGGTGAGGATCAGGACGTCGGTGAGATTGAATCGCGTGGAGCGATTATCGGTCATTGAAATGGGATGCGCGGGCATCGGTCCTGTTCGGCTCGTGATTTGAGTTGGGCCCAGTATCCTATCGGTCAAAGCAGGGGGTGCACTGGGGTGAACGCAGGGCAGGTGATTGGATTGTGCGGGCGTTGCGATGGCGGCGGGAGCGTCTGAGCAGGGGCAATGGGCGTGAGGTCGTCGTGATCGATGAGGGTAGCGCGGAGGCATGGCTGATGGGTTGCGAAGTCATTCAATGCCACGAGGTGGGTGAGGATGATGCGTCTGTTGGCGCGTATTTGCGGCGCGACATCCTGAGCAACACATCGATACTGGAGTGCGTGGAGCGCGGCGTGCCGCCGGGGCCGAAGCAGGTGTGGGTAGCGAGCCAGGGCGAGGACGTGGTGGGGGTCATGATCGCGGGGTCTGACGCGGCGGATATCGCGTGTGACCGTCCGGAGGGATTGCGCGCCTTGCTGAAGTTGCTGGATGGGTCGCATCAGTATTTGTTCATGGTCCGGGGCGAGCTGCGCACGGAACTCGTGAAGCACATCCGGTGCACGGGGGACGCTGTGGACGACGTGGTGACGCTGACGGTCGGCGCGGCGGACATCGCCCCGGTCGACGCAGAGGGCGTGGTCCGCAAGCTGGGCGCGTCGGATCGCGCGTTGGTGGAGGCATTCCCCGCGTCAGGCGACCACGAGCCGGAGCTGTGGCGGTTTGTTGAATGGGCGGAGGCCCATCCCGAGGCGCAGGTGGTTTATGGGATCATCTGTGAAGCGGGATTGGTCGGGTTCGTTCAGGCGGGGATCAGCGTGGACAACGTTTGGGACGTGGGCATGATTCGGGTGCACGACGGGCATCGGCGGATGGGTTGGGGTAAGGCCGTGCTTGCGGGGGCGAGCCGCGCGATCGTGCAAGAGGGGAAGCAATTGTTGTATCAGGCGGGGGTCACGAATCGAGCGTCGCTCGCGGCGGCGCGAGCGGCAGGTTACCGAGAGGTCTGTCGCACACATGCATATGTGGGATTCGTGAGGTCGGTCGTCGACGGAGGGGCAGATTAAGCGTGGGTCATTGACCGGGGATTGGGCACGAAGTGCGCAGGGCCGGGCGGGTGTCAGCGGTCGGTGGGCGGGCTATGCTGTAACGATCACGTCAATGAGGCGGGAGTTGCTATGAATATTCAGATTTCGCGGGTCGCGATCTGGGCGGCGGAGATTGAGGATCGACCGGGCGGGTTGGCGGGGACGATGGAACCGCTGGCGGAGGCGGGGACGGATTTTGAGTTTGTGATGGCCCGGCGAGCGCCGGACTTGCAGGGCGGGGGCGAGGCGATGATCGCGCCGGTGCGCGGGGCGCGCCAGGAGTGCGCGGCGCGGTCGGCGGGGTTTCGCAAATCGGAGCGGCTGGTGGCGCTGCGGGTGGAGGCGTCAAATCGGCCGGGCATCGGGGTGGCGGTGACGCACGCACTGTCTGAGGCGCGGATTTCGTTGCGGGCGTTCAGCGGGACGAGCATCGGTCGGCGAGCGGTGTTTTATTTGATATTTGATAAGCAAAGGGAAGCGGGGCGGGCGACGCGGGTGTTGCATGAGCTGTGAGCGCGGGTGAGAGGCCGGTCACACTTGTCCAAACGGGCCGCGGGTTGCCATCGCGCGGCTATTGGAAGGTGGGGGGTGTTAAGCGGATTGGGTTTGGCGGATTTGCTGGATTTTGCCGGCGTGGTAGAGGGAGTTGAAGGCGCCGACGAGTTCGGGGTCGAACTGTTGGCCGGAGGCGGATTGGATGGCGTGGGCGGCTTGTTCGATGGGCCAAGCGGATTTATAGACGCGATCGCTGGAGAGGGCATCGAAGACATCGACGAGGTGGACGATTCGGGCGGGGAGGGGGATGGCGTCGGCGGCGAGGCCGTCGGGGTATCCGGATCCGTCCCAGTTTTCGTGGTGTGATCTTGCGATCTGTCGTGCGGTGGCGAAGAAGGGTTGCCGGGAGAGGATGGCTTCGCCGGCGGCGGCGTGGGACTGGATGGCGGTCCGTTCCTGTGAGGTGAGGGGGCCGGGCTTCTTGAGGATCTGGTCGGGGACGTGGATTTTTCCGACGTCGTGGGGGACGGCGGAATATCCGATTCGTTCTGATTCTGATTCGTCGAGGCCGAACTTTTCGGCGACGGACTGGGCGTAGTGTTGGATGCGCAGGACGTGTGCGCCGGTGTCGGCGTCGCGGGCTTCGGAGGCGACGGCGAGCATGTGGATGGCGTCCATGTTTGCTTTGAGCAGGTCGGCGGTGCGCTGGCGGACGCGGCGCTCGAGGACCTGGGAGTGTTGTTTGAGTTCGAGGGCTTGTTCGAGAATGGTGTCGGAGAGGTTGGCGACGTGGGAGTAGGCTTCTTTCTGGAAGGAGATTTCGGTGAAGGTGACGAGTCGGAATTCGGCGGCGGGGGGGTCGTCGCCGAGGGGTCGGCCGGAAGCGATGACGGGGACTTTGCCGCCGTCGGCGTGGCGGAGTTCGAGTTCGATTTCCTGGGGTTCGTGGAAGTCGACGAGGTCGGCGCGTCCCTGATAGGTGGCGGTAGGTCGGCGGCAGAGCTCTTTGAGGGGCTGGTTGAGCAGTTGGGCGGGGGCGCGGCCAGTGACGGCGGCGAGCCGGTCGTTGGCGTAGACGATTTGGCCGGCGCGGTCGATGAGGACGGCGCCGACGTGGAGGGCGTCGAGGGTGTGGGTGAGCTGTTGGATGGTCTGGTGCATGGACGAGGTCTCGGGGCCGGGGTCACGATCATATTAGACCACGGGAATGGGGGCGGTGCGGGGCGACGGGGCGGCTACAATGGCGGATCATGGGTGAATCATCCGATAATGATGCGTTTTTTGATGATGATCTGCCGGCATTCGCGCCGGGAGCGCTGGTTCGCCATCGTCGGTATGACTATCGGGGGGTGGTGGTTGATTTTGACATGTCGTGCGGGGCGAGCGACGAGTGGTACAACCGGAACCGATCACAGCCCGAGCGGGATCAGCCGTGGTATCACGTGCTGGTGGATGGATCAGACGTGATTACTTATGCGGCGCAGACGTCGCTGATGGCGGAGGAAGCGCCGGCGCCGATTGCGCATCCGCTGATCGCGTATTTTTTCGCTGGGTTTGGCGGGGGACGGTACGACCGGAACGATCGGAACTGGCCGGGTTGGCAGCCCCCGCCCCCGGAGTGAGGGAGCGTTGAACAGCGGCGGGATGATTTGGGGCGCGCGCATTGGCCTAGCGCGCATCTATTTCACGTGTAGCGTATAGCCGCAATGTCTAAAGCAGTTGGCGGCGTCCGAGGCCGTCACGTGATCCA
>NYZD01000010.1 GCA_002685935.1 Planctomycetaceae bacterium
TCGCGCGACGAACGTTTTATGTGTAACTGGAGATCACGAACCTGAAATGATCGTTCAACACCCCAACCCGACCCACACCCAGGCGCCGACGCAAGGCGCTCACCCATCCAATCCCAATTCACCCCAGCAACCCGCCGATCGCTTCAACAATCTCATCCGGCTCGGACATCCGACCCGCCCCCTCCGTGCGGCACGCCTGCCAACCCGTGCCCGGTCCCACCATGTGGTAACCCAACACCTCACGCAGCGTCGTCACATTCTGCTGTGTGATCGGATTCGCCCACATCTCCGCGTTCATCGCCGGCCCCAACAGCACCGGTGTCTCGCGCGGCAGTGCCGTCGCCACCGTCGTCACCACGTTGTCGCAGATCCCATGCGCCAGCTTTGCGATCGTGTTCGCGCTCGCCGGCGCGATCACCATCACGTCCGCCGCCCGCGCCAACCCGATGTGCTGCGCATCGAAATTCTCCTGCGCCTCCCACAACGAAGTGTAAACCGGACGCCCCGACAACGTCTGAAATGTCAACGACGTCACGAACCGCTCCGCCGACGCGGTCATCAAGACCGTCACCTCCGCACCGGCTTGCGCCAGACGGCTGACCAGCGTGCACGATTTGTAGCAGGCAATCGCCCCGGTCACCGCGACGATGATGCGCCGTCCCGTCAACTTCGCCGACGTGATATTGTCAGGAACCATGGCATCGGCATCGCAAGCCCAACCTCACGTCAGGCTCGCCAATCATCTCAGCGCTTGCTCGGGCTTCGAAATGTCGCTGCCCACGTAGTCGATGGTGATCTTGTCTTCCATGACCTCGCGGATCGCGATTTCCAGATCGCTCTGGCCGTCACGATCGATCAACGGACGCGCGCCGTTCATCAATTCCTTCCAACGCTGCTGCACCAGCGCCGTCAGCTTGAAACGCCCGCCAACCTTCCGGATCAACTCGTCGCTCTTGAGCGCTTCGATCATGCGGCTGTCTCCCGATTCGTGAAAGCCCACCATTTTAACCTCCAATCTCCAAATGGCAAATACACAGCCCCACACCGCCGGGCATATGCGCTTGCGGTCATTCCCAGCCCGCACCCGCAACACGACGTAAACAACTACTGTCCCAGGATTTACACACAGGAGCCCAACGACCAATCCGAAAACGCCCACCAACTATGCATAGCCGAGCCAGGCCTGATTAAGTATTATGCACTCATGGCACGCTCCGAGCTTGAATTGGGCATCCTTCAGGAAGCATCCCGGATTCTTGGCAGCTCCCTTGAACTCGAGGAGCTGTTCGGGCAGGTCATGCGACTCCTGCAGCAGCGACTGAACGTCCGACACGCGACGCTCGTTCGCCGGGACGAATCCCACGAACGGCTCCACATCGCCGCCGCCATCGGACTCAGCAAAGCCGAACAGGCGCGCGGCTGGTACGACATCGGCGAGGGCATGACCGGGCAGGTCGTCGCGACCGGTCAGCCCCGCGTCGTGCCCGACGTCGCCGCCGAGCCCGACTTCCTTGACCGCACCGGAGTGATGGCGTCGAGCGACGGCGATCAGCCCATGAGTTTCGTGTGCGTGCCGATCACCTGGGAACAACAGATCGACGGCGCGATCAGCGTCGCCAAACCCTTCGAGGACGATGCCACCCTCGCCGCCGACGCGCGGCTGATTTCGATTCTCGCGGCCAACATCGCCCTGGCCATCCGCATCAATCAGATGGTTCAGCTCGAGAAGGATCAGTGGCGTCAGCAGACCGAGCAACTGCAGGAGAACCTGCGCGGCAAGTTCCGGTTTGAAAACATCATCGGCTCCAGCGCCGCGATGATGGAAGTGTTCGCGACGATCGGCATCGTTGCCTCGAGCCGCGCCACCTGTCTGCTACTCGGTGAGACCGGCACGGGCAAGGAACTGATCGCCAAGGCGATTCATTACAACTCACCGCGACGCGACGGACCGTTCATCCGCGTCAACTGCGGCGCGCTCAGTGAAACACTTCTCGAAAGCGAGCTGTTCGGCCACGTCAAGGGATCGTTCACCGGCGCCCTGCGCGACAAGATCGGTCGCTTCGAGGCCGCCGACGGCGGGTCGCTGTTTCTCGATGAGATCGGCACGCTCGATCCACAGTTGCAAATCAAGTTGCTGCGCGTTTTACAGGAGCGCGAGTTTGAACGCGTCGGCGACCATCACACGATCAAGGTCGACGTGCGCGTGATCGCCGCGACGAATCTCGACCTCGAGCAGGAAGTTCAGCGCAACCGCTTTCGCGAGGATCTTTACTATCGGTTGAACGTCGTGACGATTCACCTGCCGCCCCTGCGCAATCGGCGGGAGGACGTGCCGCGGCTGATCGATCACTTCCTGGACAAGTACAACGATGAGAACGGCCGCAACCTGCGCAAGATCAACCGCGAACTGATGAGCGCTCTGCAGCGCTACCCCTGGCCCGGCAACGTGCGGGAACTGGAGAACGCGATCGAGCGGGCCGTTGTGCTCAGCCAATCCGACACGTTCGTTGACGAACTGTTGCCGATGCAGATCCGGATGTTCATGCACCAGGGGCGGGGCAATGCCGAGGCCGAGACGATCGAATCGCTCTCGCGCAAGCTGGCCGGTCAGGCGGTGGAGGAATACGAACTGCGCGAGGGCGAAGTGTACGATCTGGTGATCAACGAGATCGAGCGCCAGTTGATCACGCGCTCGCTGGAGCGTCACGGCAACGTGAAGACCAAATCCGCCGACTTCCTGGGCATTAACCGCAACACGCTCAACAAGAAGGTCAAGGAACTGGGCATCGAGTGAGCGCCCGGCGCGATCCCGGATCGGCGTTATTCAGTGGCATCGACCTGGGCCGAGTACAGTTCCCCGATCAATTCGCGGATCACGTCTCGAGGGGGTTTTCCCTCATCCGGCAACGCCATCGCCTTGCGCGCCTGCGTCAGCGCATCCTCGACGCGCTCGGGGCCACGTTCCCGCAGAAACTCAGCATAGAGGTATCGCGGCGTGGGGTTGTTCGGCTGAATCAAGATCATCTGTTGGTATTGTTGTTCAGCATCATCAAAGCGTTCCAGCTTCTTCAGTTGCTCGGCCCACCAGATGCGCAGCTCGAACTTCATCGGCGCCAGTCGTATTGCCGTTGCGATCGCGTCGCCGGCGGCCGGGGCGTCGCCGGTACCGATATGACATTGCGTCAGACACATCCAGAGCAGAGCGTTGCGTGGGTTGACCTGCATCGCGGCATCGATCCATGCGCGCCGCTGATCAACCGGCGCCTCTTGGCCGAGAATATTGATCAGCGCGACGGCCAACTGCGGCTTGGGCAGTCCTTCATCCCAGGCGGCGCGCAACAACTTGACGGCCTCATCACGCCGGTCGACGTCGTTGAGCATCTGGGCAAGCAATATGCGAGGCCCGAGCGCGTTGGTATTCAGTTTCATGGCCTGACGGTATTCGGCCTCGGCGGCATCGACTTGATGCAGATCCTGATGCTCGTTGGCCAGCAGAACATGAACCGCGGCGGATTCAGGGCGGAGCAACTTGAGTTCATGCAGGATGAGCAATGCTTCGGGGTGCCGGTCGGCCTTGGCCATGGCGAAGGCGCGGAGCATCAACGGTGCGGCACGATCCGCGTGTGCGGGCGCATCGCCCATCTTGTACGACACGAACCCCTGCTTTTGCCGGGCGGCGTCCATCTTGTCGCGAATCAGGTCGGCCGAAGCGCCCTCAATGGCGGCCGATTCCTCCTCCCCAAGGCGATTCACCGTCCTGGTACTTTTCGTTGCCACCGCGGCCACCTCACGCCGATCGCGAAAGAAGATGGGTGATCCGCTCCATCCCTCGCCGACTTCATCGGCCTGACCGGTGCGAAGTCCCATCGGTCGGCCCGCGCGCACCGCGATGTAATCCACCGGCAGATCAACCACGTCCATGCGCGGCGCGTCGGCCAGGCGATCGGGCTGTCCGTGATGGAGCGCATCGACCATCGTGTGTCGTGAAACGACGCGCAGGCGTCCGGCGCTCAGGACATCGGATGAGTCGGCGAGCACGTAAGCGGGGTGGCCGCGCCAGGGCGTGGCAAGAATGGCGAGATCGGCTTCAGTGTCGGCGGCGACCAATCGGGCTTCACACACCGCGCCCCAGGCCGGGCTATAGACGTTGACAATGGCATTGATGTGTCCGTCACCACCGTCGGGGCGATCCGCCGCCACGTGCAGGGCGGTGACGACGAATGAGCCTTCACCGATGACAAATCCCTGCCCAGTCCCCCCGGCGCCCGGAGCGCGGGACGTCACGATGACGAGCGGGGCGTCATCGATGGTTGCGTTCGGCTCGGCGCCGATCACAGGGGTGAGGACGATGAGCGCGATGAGCCACAAAGATCGGTGTGGCATCGGTCGCGGGAACATGTGAGACATGTGGTCAGCCCCTGGATGCATGTGGGCTTTGATGCACGGCCAAGATTGTCCACCCATTGACCCGGCCGGGCAAGTTCGGGATTACACTGTGTCCATGTCCAATGCGGGAACTGAATCACGACGTGAATGGACGAACCACTCGCGGGCGAG
Source organism: Planctomycetaceae bacterium (assembly GCA_002685935.1). GTDB lineage: Bacteria > Planctomycetota > Phycisphaerae > Phycisphaerales > Zrk34. The sequence continues at coordinate 4,558 of NYZD01000010.1, forward strand.
CTTCCGGCGGGGGGTGATGCGGTGGTATCTGCGAGAGCGACGGGCGATGCCTTGGCGGGCGGAGCCGGGGGCGTTGGGTGATCCGTATCACGTGCTGGTCAGTGAGTTGATGCTGCAGCAGACGCAGGTGGCGACGGTAATTGATTACTTCAATCGCTTCATCGAGGCGTTCGGGTCGATCGCGGAACTGGCGGCGGCGGATGAGCAGGATGTGCTGCGACTGTGGCAGGGGCTGGGCTACTACCGGCGGGCGCGGCATCTGCATGCGGCGGCGAAGCAGATCGTGGCGGAGCATGGCGGGCAAATACCGGGTGAAATGGATGCGCTGTTGGCCCTGCCGGGCGTGGGTCGGTACACGGCGGGGGCGATTGCGTCGATTGCGTTTGGGCGGGCGGAGCCGATTGTGGATGGAAACGTGTCGCGTGTTTTCGCGCGGCTGACGGCGATTGATGAACCGATCGATCGCGGCGATGTGAAACTGCGATTGTGGGATGAGGCGCGGGAGCTGGTGAGCGGCGCGGCGCGCGCAGCGGGATACGGGCCGGGCGATTTGAACCAGGCGATGATGGAACTGGGCGCGATGGTTTGCACGCCGCGTGGGCCGCAGTGTTTGCTGTGTCCGGTGCGGCGGCAGTGTGCGGCCTATGAGCGGGGCGAACCGGAACTGTATCCAGTGGCGGCGGCGCGCCGCGCGCCGCGGGCTGTGGTGCATCGCGTGATGGCGGTGCGGCGGGGCGGGCGCTATCTGTTTCAACAGCGCGGCGATGACGGGCTGTGGTCGGGCATGTGGCAACTGCCGACACTCGAAGATGCCCGGAGTGAAAACGTCGGGAATCCTGAGGCATGGTTTGCCCAGCGGTTTGGTATGCAACTGGAGCGCGGGGAAATGGTCGAACGATTCACGCACATGACGACGCATCGAAAGATCGCATTCGAGGTGTGGGCGGCAGAGGTGCGTGGCGGGCGGCTGCGGCCGCGGACGGGTCAGTGGCGGGGGCTGGATGATGTGGGTGATTTGCCGATGGCGAATCCGCAGCGGCGGGTGGTGAAGGTGCTGCGCGACCGGCAGGCGTGAGGGGCGAGTTCAGGATTCGGGTGAATCGATGATGACGGTGACGGGGCCGTTGAATTGCGCGTCGATCTTCATGTGTGCGCCGAATTTGCCGGTGTGGGTCAGATCGGTTTCGGCACAGGCGTTGACGAGTGCGTTGAACAGTTCTTCGGCGTATTCGGGCAGGGCCGCGTCGGTGAAGCTGGGGCGGGTGCCCTTGCGCGAATCGCCGGCGAGGGTAAAGTTGGGGATCAGCAGCAGCGACCCGCCGACGTCGCGGAGCGAGCAGTTGATCTTGCCGGCGGGATCATTGAACAGGCGCAGGGTGCAGAGCTTCTCGGCGGTCCATTGGACATCGCGCTGGGTGTCGCCATCGAGGACGCCGACGTAGACGAGCAGACCGATGCCGATGCTGCCGACGGTTTGGCCTTCGACTTCAACGGAGGCGGAGTTGACACGGCAGAGGACACAACGCATGTGGGGGTTTTCCGTATAGGTGTGGTCAGGCAGGGACCGCTCCGTCACGATCGCGGCTGGCCAAGACGTGCGGAATGGCTGAATGCGGAGACATGTTACGGCGTATCGACGGTGGAATCACGTTCGAGGGTCTTGATCGCTTCGGCGTGAATGTGGCGGAGGCGCTCGCGCAGTGCGGCGGGTTTGATGACACGGACCTGATCGCCGTATCCGAGCAGCCACCAGGAGATTTCGTTGATGCCGTCGATTTCGAAGGTCATGATGCAGCGTCCGTCGTCGAGCAGGCGTTCCTTTTGGGTCGGGTGCCAGATGACTTCGCTGACGTTGGCGCCGACCATGGGGCTGAATTCCAGTTCGATGTGGTAGATGCGGCCTTCGGGGATGAGCGACCAGGCGCGGCCGAGGTAGGTTTCGATATCAAACCGGCCGTTGGCGCGGAAGCGTTGTTGGGTGAGGTCGAGTCTGCCGATGCGCGAAAGTTTGAAGGTACGCACCTCGCCGTGGTACTCGCTGTGGCCGATGACGTACCAGGAGCGGACGGCGAAGTGCAGGTGGTACGGGCGCAGGCGCAGGGAGAGGGTTTTTGCATCGAAAAGGCTGCCGTAGGTCATGTCACAGTAGAGCTGCTCCTCGATGGCCTGCTGAAGGGTGACGAAATGTTCGCGGTCGGATTCGACGACGGGGCGGGACGCGGGTTGGAACGAGACGCGCGAGAGCATTTCGGCGGTGGCCTGCCGGTAGAACGAGGGCATGGCGGCGGCGATCTTGTTGACGCCTTCGATGGCCGGAGCCATGAAGGGTTGATCGACAGTTTTGGATGCGGATTCGGCAAGCAGGAGCAGGCCGAGCGCTTCGCTGAGTTGGAGGTTGACCGGCGGCATGAAGAAGTCGGCCTCGATGCCGTAGCCTTTTTGGGGATCGTGGAAGTAGGGGACGCCGGCCTGCTGCAACACACCGAGATCGCGGAAGAGGGTTCGGCGGCTGACGTTGAGCTCTTCGGCGAGTTGATCGCCGGTCTTGCGCGTACCGCTCTGCAGCAGCATGACCAGCCGGAGCAATCGATGAATGCGTGAGAGATCCAAATCTCTATCCGCCGGAAAGAAGGGTGGCACCAACTGTGATTGTAGCGGGGAACTGCGGTGCGGGTCGGCGAGCGGTGCGATCAGACTCCGATCTGTTCGATCATCTGCTGGGTGAATTCGAAGAGGGTTTCGGATTCGAAAGCGGTGGCGGTGCCGGGGTAGGCGGCGACGCGCTGGGTGTGATGGACCCAGGCGCGCTGGGCGGCGCCGAGGCGATCGATGGCGGCGCGGGCGAGGGTCTGATCGGGCCGGGCGCTATGGCGGCGGGCGGCGACGAGGCCGGCGACGAGATCACGCAGGGTCTGAGCGAAGGTCTCGGCGTAATCCATGGTGTGGGCGAGTTTGCGGCCGACGGGCGGGGCGAGGTCTTCGGCGACTTCGTGCAGAGCCTGACCGTCGGCGGCGAGCCGGTCGACGGCCTGCTGCTTTTCGGCGATGGCGCGATCGAGGGCGGGATCGGGCAGCTGTTGGATGATGCGCCAGCCGGCTTCGGCGTCGACGACGTCGTCGCGAATGAATCGGCCGGAGGGCAGCCAGGGATCGCGGCGGGCGCGGGCGTAGGGTTCGACGTAAAAGGTTTTGAGGATGGTATCCGGGGCGTGCATGAGGACGCGCATGAGGGTTTCGACGGCGGCGGGATCGGTGCAGCCGAGGCGCTGGGTGATCCACTGTCGGGCGAGGGCGGGGACGTCGGCGTGGGGATCGGCGGCGAGGGCGGGGACGGCGGCGACGTTGGCGTCGATCCAGGTCTCGGCATCTTCATTGATGTAGGGCCCGCGCCAGCCGCCGCCGCGGACCCATGCCCAGAGGCCGGCGAGATTGACGCGGCGGGATGCATCGGCGAGTCCGATGGCGCCGTCGAGTTCGGTCATGCCGTCGCGCCA
>NYZD01000011.1 GCA_002685935.1 Planctomycetaceae bacterium
CGCCGGGGTTCAGTGTCCTGTTGATGGTGGTGGTGTGGATCTGCTGCGGGGACGGCAAGGCCTTGGGCGCTCTTGCGGGGGGGGTGCTGAATCCGGACCGGAAGCGTCGGACGGGTCTGCGGGAAGCGGCGATCGTATCAGCGGGCGGGGTGGTGCCGATTCTGGCGGTGGGTGTGCTGGGGGTGGACGTGCTGGGTGAGCGGATGTTCGGGTCGCTGGTGGTGGCGTTGGTGCTGAGCGCGGCGGTGGCCGGGCCGGCGGTCCGGCTGATTGATCGGATGGCGGGTGATGGGTGTGGGTCAGGGTAGCGGCTACGAGGCGGTCGCATCGTGGTGGGGAGGGGGCAGGCGTTTGCGATCCTTTTTGGCGTGCCGGACGAGCGAACGTTGGGTGAGCCGGGGCATGAGCAAGGCGAGACCGGCCCCCCATCGGAGCAGCGGCGCGGGCCAGACCTCTGGTTTTGGCTTTCGCAGGCAGCGCATGATCGCGCGGGCGACAGTCTGAGGGGACTGGACGAACTTCCCGGGGGCGTGGACTTGGCCTGGCTCGCGGCGCCCGATCGAGGCGCTCACTTCAAAGAACTCGGTGTCGGTGGTGACGGGGTAGACACAGGAGACGTCGATCTGATCGAATGCCAACTCGACGCGAAGGCCCATGGCGAGCGTGTCCTGGGCGGACTTGGTGGCACTGTAGGCGGCATGATAGGGCAGGCCGATGCGGCCGACGATGCTGGAGACGATGAGGATGTGGCCGGAGCGCTGCTGTTGCATGATGGGGATGACGCTGCGCACGCAGCGGACGGTGCCCCAGTAATTGGTCTCGAAGATGCGGCGGTGGGCATCGTCGGAGGTGGCGTCGACGGCGTTGAGGAATCCGTAGCCGGCGTTGGCGAGCATGGCGTCGATTCGGCCGAACGATTCGAGGGTGCGGTCGGTGAGTTGGGCGACGTCATCGTCGCGGGCAACATCGGTGGGAATGACGAGAGATTCGCCGCCGGCGGCATGGATCTGATCGGCGACGGCCTGGAGTCGATCGGCGCGTCGGGCGGCGAGGACGACTTTCATGCCGGCTTCGGCGGCCTGGATGGCGGTGGCGGCACCAATGCCGGACGACGCGCCGGTGATCACGATGACTTTGCTGTTGAGTTGACGCGCCATGCCCGGAGCATTGTTTCAGTTTGCCGGTGGATGGGCAAGGGACGGGCGGGCGACGTGGGCGGCGTGGGTTTGGGATCGCGCCGGGGGATGTGGAACGTTGTATAACGGTTCGCGATGCGAGCGGCCTGGTTCATGTTGGGGTTGACGCTGGGGACGGTGCTGGCGGTGCGCGTGGGCGGGCCGAGCGATCTTTATGACAACGATCAGCCGAAGACGGTGGCGTACACGGCGGACATTGTGCTGCACGATCGGTGGGTGTTGCCGCGCGATCACATGCCGTCGAAGGATGATGTGCATGACGGTCGGCCGGCGACAAAGCCACCGATGTACAACTGGATTGGGGCGGCGGCGGTGGGGTTGACGGGCAGGGGGGATGAGTGGGTGCTGAAGCTGCCATCGATGCTGGGGGGCATGGTCACGCTGGGGGTGTGCAGCGGGATGGGGGTGTATCTGATTCGGCGGCGGGATGACGGGCCTTTGCCGGGCGATGTGATTGCGGGTGACTGCAAGGCGGCTATGGCGACGGTGGCGCCCGCGTGTTGGCTGAGCTGCTATGCGACGATGAAGCTGATCTACACGGCCCGGCCGGACATGGTGCTGACGGGGTTCATGATCGGAGCGTGGGCAGCGGGGACGGTCGCGATGGATCGCTGGACCAAGGCGACCGCAGGTGGGGGACCCGAGTCAGGAGGGAAGAGGCGGGGCACGTTCATCGCGTCAGTGGTGTTCTGGTTGTGTGTAGCTGGGGCGGCACTGACGAAGGGGATACCGGCGTTGCTGCCGCTGGTCTACGTGGCGGTGAGCGCGAAACTTGTTCACGGTCGCTGGCGGGCGGTGAACGCCGTTCAGTGGTGGGGCGGAGTGCCGGTGGCAGTGCTGTTGGTCGGCGGGTGGCTGTGGGCGGCGTATCGGGTGGAACCGGGACATTTCATGGACGTGTTTGTCATGCGGGAGGTGGTGGATCGGGCGGGAGAAGGCGGGATGGGGCAGTGGTTTGGCACGCTGTGGAGGTTACCCGCGTGGTTTATGGCGCGGTTCGCGCCGTGGTCAGTGCTTGTGGTGCTTATGTTGTTGCACGTGGGCCGACATGTGAGGGCGCAGCGATGGTTCAGGCATCGGCTGGGTCCGGGGGGGCTCTGGGTGTTGCTGGTGATTGGGTTCATGAGCCTGTCGAGCGGCAAGCGGGCGGATTACCTGGCACCGGCGTATCCGGCGGCGGCGACACTGGCGGGGTATTGGCTGATCGTCGTGGCGGCGAAACACGGGATGAACGCGTTTCGCGCCACGTTGTTGGCAATGTTGGTCGCGACGGGGTTGGGTGTCTATCAGATGCGCGGCAGTTCGGCGGCTAAATCCGGGCTGGGCACGGCGGTGGTGCGGTTCGCCAAAGAGGTGCGCCGGGAGGTGGGCGGAGAGTCGGTCGTCTTTGAGCGGACGGGGTACAACCCGCTCCAGACATTGTTGGGGCGGATGCAGCCGGGCGAGCCGACGGCTGAAATGGTCGCGGGGGCACGGTGGCTGATCGCGCCGTCGGACACGGCGGTGGGTGATGAGGCCGAGCCGGTGCTGGAAAGTCGGCTGATATCCGAGGTCTTGGGGGGTGAGGCGGGGAGGCTGACGCTGTACCGGTTGGGGGGGCGGGAGGACCCATAACAGCCCTGATACTCAAGCCGACTTGGTTGATGGTCCGATACGAGATGTAACGAAAGCGGACCTATCGGGTTATTGGTCTGTGTCGGGTCCGCATGAACAGCCAAGCCTAACGCTCCAGAGGCGAAGGCGAACCTTTCACGGACGAAAGGGCATAACCGTGCGCACGATCGCGGTGATCAATCAAAAGGGCGGATGCGGCAAGACGACGGTGGCGATCAATCTGGCGGCGACTCTGGCCGACCAAGGGCAGCGGACGTTGCTTGTGGACATGGATCCTCAGGGCCATTGCGCGCTGGGTCTGGCCGTGCCCGAGCAGCAGTTGGATTCGACGATTTGTGACGCGCTGCTGGCCGAGGACGGATTTGATTTCAACGACATTCTCTGGCAGATCAGCAAACGGCTGGACCTGGCGCCGGGCAGTGTGGCGCTGGCAGCGCTGGAGCGCAAACTGGCGGACGCGGACGACCGTGACCTGCGTTTGGCCAAGGCGCTGCGTCAGGTTTCGGCTGATCATGACGTGTGCGTGATCGATTGTCCGCCGCACATTGGATTACTGACGTTCAATGCGCTGCGGGCGGCGGGAGAAGTGATCATTCCGGTGGAGACGGGTTACTTCGCGTTGCAGGGGGCGATCAAGCAGACGCAGATGCTGAAGGTGGTGGCGGAGCGGGCGGCGCATCCGGTGCGGATTCACGTGCTGGCGACGATGTACGACGTGCGCACGAAGATGTCACGCGAACTGCTGGGAGAGCTGCGGAAGCAGTTCGCTGAGACACTGCTGCCGACGCCGGTACATTTGAACAGCAAGTTGAAGGAAGCGGCCAGTTTCGGTCAGCCGATCACGGAATACGACCCGGCGTCGCGCGGGTGCAAGAACTTCGAGGAGTTGGCGGCGCACTTGCTCGAACTGGATCCAACGGTTGCGAACACGCACGAAACACTGATGGCGGCGGACGCAGACAACCGCGGTGAGACCGAGAACATTGTGGCGCGCGGCGATGCGCGGCGTACCGAGTCGCCGGAGGCGGTCGAAACCGAAGCGACGCTGGGCAAGGCTCAGGTGGCGACGCCGGAGGCGGCGGTGCCGAACCGAGCGGCGGAACTGGTTGCCCGGGCAAAGGCGTTGATCGACCGGACCAATGCACTGGATCAGAAGATCGCGTCGGACCCGCTGGTCGCGGATTCGCGCCGGCGACAGGGACGTGCCGGATCGCGGTCGCGGAAGCTGGAAGAGAAGCTTGATGCGTTGTACGGCGTGCGCGTGACGCATCAGGGGACGCTGTTCGTTCAGCCGACCGGAATCGCGGCCCAGCGACTGCATCTGGCGGGCGATTTCAACAAGTGGTCGGACAGCGCGACACCGATGCGGCAGAACGATCAGCTGGGGGTTTGGGAAGCGTGCCTGCCGCTGGAGCCGGGACGATACCGTTATCGTCTGGTCGTCGACGGCCAATGGCAGTCGGACCCGCACAACACTTATGTCGAGGCCAACCCGTTCGGCGAACTGAACAACATCGTCGAAGTGGATTCGGCGACACCGAAGCCCGCGGCCCCGCGCGCCTGACTCTGTCTGATCGCGGCGATGCCGCAGGTCGTTACCTGAATGGATCAATCCCGTACGCACGACGCCATGGACGCGGTCGCCTCGCTTTATTTGTCGGGGCCCGAGGCGACAGTTGCGCCGCCGAAGGCCGAGCCGGTGGCCGTAGAGGCCGACGCGGTGCAGTTGCACATTGATCAGGCGTTGCGCGAAGGGCGCGGCGGCGCCGCTCCGGCGCTGCGCGATCCGCCGCGCGAACCGTATCCCGGTGACCCGCTGCCCATTGGTGAGGCGGGCGGGCAGTCGGATGGACCGTCGTCCTCGACCGCGCGGGCAGCGCGTGGGGAATCAGATGACGGCGGCGCAGGCGATGGCCTGGTGGCGCCGGTGCTAGAGGCGGTGCTGGTGGGGAATCTGCCGGGATTCGCGTCACCGTGGATCAGCCAATACGCGCATCATCGAGCGAGGCCGGACATGCCGGTCGTGGTGGCTCACGTTGATGCGTTCGAGACGGATGTGGATCTATTCAGCACGCGACCGATGGCGGTGGTGGATCAGGGGCGACTTGAGAGGCCTGATGCGGTGCTCGGCAAGTTGCCGGGGCCGATCGGCGGTTGGCTGGTTCACCTGCACGAACCGGAAGCGCCGGCGATCCGACAGCTCGCGCATCGCCTGCCGGTCTGGACGTTTTTGACCGGCGCGGACGAAGCGGCGGTGGTGGGGGTTTACCGTCTGATCAAGATCATGATGCAGGGGCGGGACGAGCATGATCCGGCACCGCGCATTCAGTTGATGTTCATGGGCTGTGATGAGCAGCGGGCGCGGGGGGCGTTTGGCCGCATCGCACAGGCGGCGGATACGTATCTGGAGACGCCGGCGGAGATGGCAGGATGGATCCAGCGTATGCAGCCGTTCCATCGTCGGAAGCTGGGCACGCTGGACCATGACGACGGCGAACTGGCATCGACGTGGGACCAGATTCTGTCGACGATCGCACACAGGACGACCTGCGATGCATCGATTGAAGCGGACGTCGAACTGGATGTGGAGCCGGACGACGCGATTCCGATCCTGGCGCCGACTCCGGCTGATCCGCCGACGGCAGACCATTTGCCGGCGGCAACGGTTGCATGCGATCTGCCGGGGTCTGGGTTGGACGATGACGACCTTGATATGGACATGGACGATGCGGTCGCCTGGCTGGATCATCTATCGCCGGACGCGCCTGAGTCGGATGCCGCGGATGAGCCGATCCGAGATGCTGGGGAGCCGGCCGGGGAACTGAATGCTGAGCTGGAGGACGATCCGGACGATGCGTTGTCCGGCGTGTCGATCGATCTGGCGGGGTACCTGGAGGGGACGACGCCCCTGGCGGCCCGTTGCCCGCGGCAGCCTGAGGTGCAGTTGGCCGTGGACGGCGAGGGACGGCTTCATTTGATGTTGACGGCGGCGGATCTGGCCTCGGACGCCGTGGTATCGACGCTGGTCGAAACACAGGCATGGGCGGCGGAACACCGGGCTTTGATTGCGTTGACGTGCCCGCAGTTGGCGGTGGACGCGGATCCGGATCCGACGATTCACGTGTTTACTGATGAGCCGAAGAGCTATGCGCGGCTGGCGTATGGCGCACAGATGGCGGGACCGCCGATCCGCCTGCACCTTTTGCGGACGGTGGCGCTGGGGGCCGAGCGCATGTGGGTTCACGAAGCGCTTAATTGAAACAATCAGGTTTGGCTCCGGCCATTGATGGGGGTGCCGGGCGGCAGATGCGGCCGTCACTTGCCCCGATGCAGGTACCGGTCGATCATGGCCGGTTCATGGCTGAGGGATTCGTTAGACCATGCGACAATACGACCCGCCGATCCTGTTTGCGACATCGAATCCCCATAAGGTCAGCGAGGTGCGTGCGGTGTTAGCGCAGATTGGTGTGGCGATCGAGGGTCTGGATGGATTGGGCCGGGAGATTGCGGCCCCGGCAGAGGACCAGCCGACGTTCGCCGGGAACGCAGCACTGAAAGCGCGGTATTACGCTCAAGCGACGGGTCGAGTGTGTCTGGCTGACGACAGCGGGTTGGAGGTCGATGCGTTGGGTGGGGCACCGGGGGTGCACAGTGCGCGGTATGCGGGGGTGAGCGGGCCGCGAGCGGTGGTGGATCAGGCGAACAACGAGCGGCTGCTCCAGGGACTGGCCGGCGTGACGGAACCTGAGCGTGGGGCACGGTTTGTGTGTTCGATGGTGCTGTGGGAAGGCGAGGGGGCGGTGGTGGCTGTCGAGGGCGTGGTGGAAGGCCGCGTGCTCAACGAGCCGCGGGGGGATAACGGATTTGGTTACGACCCGCTGTTCTGGGTTGACTCGCTGAGGTGCACGACGGCCGAGCTGAGTTCGGATGCGAAAAACGCGATTTCACACCGAGGGATCGCGACGCGGCGGCTGTGTGAAGCGCTGGCTGATCTCTGATATGGCCTGGTCCGAGGAACGTTAGACCGCAGTTTGCGAAAGAATTTTTTGCTGCGAAATTCAGCTGTAACCGATTTATTTCAAGGTTCTTACATCTGAACACGGCTGCATGCGACTTGTAGCGGGACGGTTCCGGATAATTTTGCTATTGAAATCACGGCGATATCCGGTATTCTGTATTGGAATGAGTGGGCGGAAGATGATACACGCCACAGCGGAATTCCCTTCCCATCCCACTTTTGTTTGTTGGTTGAGATTATGCATGGGAGAAATCCGTGCTCACGATACGAAACGAACAGAAGGCGCAGAACACCGTTTCGCGGAAAGGGGGTGGCCGGTCTTGGGTCGCACGTTTCAGCGTGTGACTTGAGATGAGAGAAAGAATGAATGCGGTTGGCGGGCGTCCATTTGATCCAGTTTAGCCGCAAGTGGGAAACGGAAATTAGCAGTTCACAAATCACAGTAGAGTCATTGAACCAAATTGTTCCAAAAGGGATGGTCGGCACGCTGCCGCATCCCGCAGAGGGAGAAACGTATGATCATGAAATCGAGCAAAACTGTTTTGCTTGCCGCCGTTCTGGGCATGACCGTGTCGGCCAGCGCCCAATTCACGGTACACAGCGGTGGCATCTTTGACTGGGTCATCAGCAACCCGACTTCTGTTGGAGATGGGTCTGAGAGCCTGGTCTCGTTTATTTTGACCATTGTGGGCGATGCGACCAATGTGCCGCAGGCATTTGACTCCCGGGCCTCGAGCCTGGGCGGCATCAACGGCCCGCTTCATCAGGAGCATGGGCCCGTTTTGGGCGTGGCCGGTGAGACGCCCGTCGACGGCACGACATTCGCGACGGACATCGACACGCACTTCCTGCTGGACGGCATCCCCCACGCGTTTGACAGTGGCACCGGAGCCCCGCAGGAAGATTATCTGGTCAACAGCTTTGAAGCACCGTTGACCGGTGGCGCACTGGCAGCGTTTGCCACGACCAGCTTCGGCAGCTTCCTGACGATGACCGCGACCAAGACCGGTGCGGCCCCGGCCACCTGGGATCTGGCCCAGGTCGTGGTGCCTGCCAACTCGGTGGTGAACGTGAATGGTCAGGTCGCCAACGACGGTGGTGTGAAGGACGATGTGGCGGACTTTGACATCGACCTGAGTCAATTGGGCGGCGGCCCCACGGGCCCGATTCCGCCTTGTGTGTGGATGTCCGACCTGCAGGATCCCAACAGTGAAGTGACGTTGGACCCGGTGCTCGGCACCGTCGTGTTCGATCCGCATAGCCTGCAGATCATCCCCGGTGATCCGGCCGTTCCGAATCAGTCGGGTTCGGTTGAGATCGCGGGTCTGGCTGCGGTTCCTCAGTCTCCGCTGATCGTGCTTCTTGAAGTGAACCCGCTTCAGGGCACGATTAATGAGCTGATCGCGGCGTTGGACGAATGTGACGGCGTGACCGCGACGCCCGAGGCCAACATCTTCCATCCTCAGTTCAACATCAAGTTGGTGATGGATCGCACAGGCAGTGACGTTCAATTCTTCAACTTCGACTTCACCGGTATTGCCGAAGTCGGTGACATCGGCATCATCCCCGTGCCTGCGGCTCTGCCGCTGGGTCTCGGTGGATTGGCGCTGATGGCACGTCGTCGTCGCGCTGCGTAAGCACCGCCCACGACACGTAGTAAATCTGTCCCTTTGGACAACTGACCGCCCGCCTCGGAAATCGAGGCGGGCGGTTCTGTTTTTGGGGTGCTGCCTCGGCCACTGGGTCCGAATGGCCATGTTGTTATCGGGCCCCGATCCTCATACCCAGTATTGCTGCGCGAGTTTTTTCCATCGCAGGCTCCCATAATCTTCGGGATGCGATTAAGTCGTGTGATCCGGCACCCGATGTTGAAGCAGCACGAGACCAGGAGTATGGGAGAACGGTATGGTAGAAGCGACCACTGCGCCGCCTGAGACCGGTTCCGCCACCAGCGGGGCGCCCGCCGTCCAAGCGGCGCTCGAGAACATCGCCCACATCGCGACGCTTCCGGAGATCACGGTCAAGATCATCGATCTGGTCGAGAATCCGGAATCGACGGCGCGCGACCTGCATCAGGTCATCGAGAACGACCCGGCGCTTTGCGCGCGGATCCTCAAGGTGGTCAACAGCGCGTTTTACGGGCTGCCGGGTCAGATCGGCTCGATCAACCGGGCGATCGTCCTGCTTGGGTTAAACGCGGTGAAGAATATTGCGATTGCGGTTTCGCTGACGAAGCTGTTCAGCGGCAGTCAGGTCACGCCGACATTCAGCGCCCGCGATCTGTGGGTGCACTCGATCTGTGTGGGCGTGGGCTCGCGTCTGCTGTCTGGCAAGATCGGGCTTCGCCTGCCGCCGGACGAGGCGTTCCTGGGCGGTCTGATGCACGACATCGGCATCATGGTCGAGCTTCAGGCGGACCGAGCGAAGCTGCTGGCGATGCTGGATCAGCATCAGCAGGGCAAGACGTTTTTGGATGCGGAGCAACAGGTGTTCGGGGCAGATCACCAGCAGTTCGGCCAGGGGCTGTGCGAGAAGTGGAAATTCCCCAGCGCGTTTTCGTTTGTCACCGGATACCACCATCAGCCGCTGGCGCTGGACGCCGAGTCACGGACGCTCACGGCGCTGGTGTACGTGGCGGATCGTCTGGCGGTGCAGGGGGGATTTGGCTACACGGGCACCGTAGCCGATACGGACATCGATACGCAGGTGCTTGACGCTTTGAAACTGACGGAACACGCGATCGAAGAAGTACGAGAAGAATTGCCCGAAGCGATCGAGGTTGCTGAACAGTTGACCAACTGATTCGGGTACCCGCTTTGGGATGATCTAATTTTGGCGTCTCTCTTTCTCCGTCCGGGCGACCAGAAGGAATCTTCTGGCCGCCTTTTTTCATGGGGTCCCTGGTGAGGCGCGAAGGCCGAGTCACGCCACGCGATCAAGGCATTGCGGCGTCTGCTCTTCTCGTGACGGGTTGGTTGCCGGGAGAGGATTCGATCGGGTTACTGGATGGGTCGCGTGATGGGCCCATCGGTGATGGACACGGCCAGGTCGGCGCCGCAGCGTTCGATGCGATTCAATGCTGAGGCGATCTCCGGGGTGCGCGGGTGAATCTTCAGCGCCCGCCGGTAGCATTGGGCGGCTTGATCCATCGCGCCCAGTTGCACATGGGCATGGCCCATGCCGGCCCAGGCCCCGAAATGGACGGGCATCAGCTCTGTGGCTTGGCGGCCATCGGTGATCGCCTGTTCCCACTGTTCAAGCAGATAATGGGCGATGGCGCACTGGTTGTATGCCTCGGCAAATCCGGGGTCGGCTTCGACGACGTGATGGAGCTGTTCAACGGCGAGGGTGAGTTGGCCGGATTCCATCGCGTCGAGCGCGGTGCGGAACGTTCCGCTGACGTGGGACGCCCCGGAACGAAGCCAGATCGACCAGAGGGCGTGTTCGGCCAGGTGGGCGACGTGCGCATCGGCGTCGCGCAGCGCGTGGGCCAGGCAGTTGCACAGGTGTCGGTCGCCGATCAGGCCCAGTGCCAGACACGCCAGACGACGCGTATCGGCTGAATCATCGGTCAGCAGCGAGCATAGCTGCATGGGCGCCCAGTGGTGACGGACGGTATCGCACAACTCCTGCATGTCAGCGCGCAGCAGCGCAGGTTGGACGGTGTGCAGGAAGGTGTCACGGTTGATGGGCTGGTATCTCATGTCCGCCCTGAACATTCGACCCACGAGTGCCCGGTTCGCTGCGGCGGGGAATCGACTGTCGCCGCTTCCTATCAGCGTAGGCGAAAGCGGCGGCCGATTCCACGCCTGCCGGATCGTCTTTCGTCCGATTTCCCGTTCAACTTGACTGGGCGATTATTCCGAATATACTTTACGGACGATGATTTCGACCCTGACCAATCCGTCACGCGCTCTGGGCCTAGCAGGTCTAATGCTAGAGCTGCGCCGCAGCGGATAGGGTCTCCCTGACGTCGAAGTTATTGACGCGTTTGCAATGATCGCCCTGTCCGTAGAGCACGGATGGGGCGTTTTTGTTTGGATATCTTTTATTGGTTTCAATGGTTGCCGCACGAGGATCGGCGACACGACCGGATCGGGAGCATCACCATGGACACGGTCAGGATATTTGATACGACATTACGAGACGGTGAGCAGTCGCCCGGCTGCTCGATGAATCATGCTGAGAAACTCGATGTGGCTCGCGCGCTGGACACGATGGGCGTGGACATTATCGAAGCGGGGTTTCCGATCACCTCCCCGGGTGATTTTGAGGCGGTCCGGGCGATCAGTCAGGAGTTGCCGCGCCCGGTGACGTGCGCGCTGGCGCGCACGGTGGGTGCGGATGTGGATCGGGCGGGGGAGGCGCTGAAGGGCGCGGCGAACGGGCGCATTCACGTGTTCTGCGCCACGAGCGAAATCCATCGGAAACACAAGCTCAACAAGGCGAAAAGCGAGATCATCAGCATCACGCGTGAGCAGGTCGCGCACGCGCGACAGTTCACGGACAACGTGGAATTCTCCCCGGAAGACGGGGCGCGCACGGAGCTGGATTATCTGGTGGAGATCACGCACGCGGCGATCGAGGCCGGGGCGACGACGATCAACATCCCGGACACGGTGGGCTATGCGATGCCCGAGGAGTATGGGCACATCTTCGCGCACGTGCGTCAGAAACTGCCGATCATTGACGCTGAGGGCATCGTGTTGTCGTCGCACTGCCATGATGATCTGGGGTTGGCGGTGGCGAACTCCCTGGCGGCGGTGATGAACGGGGCGCGCCAGATCGAGTGTACGATCAACGGCATCGGCGAGCGGGCGGGTAATGCGTCACTCGAAGAGGTGGTGATGGCATTGCGCACGCGCAGGGACCTGACGCAGTTGAGCACGAACATTCAGACCAGGCGGATCTATCCGACGAGTCGCCTGGTGGCGAGTGTGACGGGTATGCACGTGCAGCGCAATAAGGCGATCGTCGGGGAGAACGCGTTCGCTCACGAGGCGGGCATTCATCAGGACGGTATGCTCAAGGAGCGGACGACTTACGAGATCATGGATCCGCGCGACGTGGGGATTCCCGAGAGCAAGCTGGTGCTGGGCAAGCACTCGGGCCGCCACGCCCTGCGGGAGCGCATTGAGGACATGGGCTACACGGTGGACGCGGCGACACTCGGGCATGTGTACGATGCGTTTAAGGTTTTGGCGGATAAGAAGAAGAACGTTTATGACGAGGACGTCGAGGCGTTGGTGGAGACGGAACTGGACGCACAGTCGACGACGGAACTGTGGAAGCTGGACAATCTGCAGGTGACCAGCGGCATGGGTGCGATCCCGACGGCGGCGGTGACACTGAGTGATGCGACGGGCACGGCGGTGACAGATGCATCGATCGGCGACGGCCCGATCGACGCGATCTATTCGACGATTCAGCGCATCACTAACGTGGAAGCGGAACTGATCGACTACCAGATCCGCGCGGTGACCGGTGGCAAGGACGCTCAGGGCGAGGTGTTGGTGGAGTTGCAGCACCGGGACCGCCGAGTGCGCGGGCGCGGCATCAGCACGGATGTCATTGAAGCCAGTGCCCGAGCGTACCTCGCAGCGATCAATCGGATTCGCACGCTGGATGAGCGTGATGGGAATGAGGTTGAAGTGAATCAGCCATAGGGCGCCGTGTTGGGTCGGATCACCGTGGAAACAATCAAGAGGCGTGAATCATGTCAGAATTGAGCAGCGGCACATTCGAACGTGGGTTCCCGACGGACTGGCGTATTCGGCCGGCGAATTTCGTGCAGTTTGATTGGTGTGCGCACACGCGCAACATGGTCCATCTATGGTTGCCGGAGGGTGTGATGACGGCTGATGAGCGGCCGCTGTTCATCCTTTCGGAGGAGGCGGACTTCGCGTTCAAGCGGGTCGGCGATGAACACTGGGTGCATACATTTACGAAGCCGGACACGCTGGGTCTGCACGCGGAGTATTGTGCGATTCCGGACGGTGTATCGATTTCGCTGGAGGTGACGAACCTGACGGATCGCACCTGGCCCAACGTAACAGCGGGTGTGTGTGCGCAGCTCGCGGCGGCGCCGGATTTCGTTGATCTGGCGCTGGAGCGCACGTTCGCGGTCAGCGAAGGTGAACTGGTGCCGATGGCGCAGCCGGTGCGTGAGGGTCTGGTTCATCATTACGGCAGTTCGGCGACGGCGACAGAAAACTTCATCGCGGTAAATTCACGGAAATCAGGCTTCGTCGTGGCCAAGTGGTGGGAGGGCGAGCCGGTCGGCGTAGCGGGCAATTGTCACGGATCGATCGCGTGCATTCACGCCCCGCCGGGTTACGGCGCACTGGAGCCGGGCAAATCGGCGAAGCGCACGGGTGGGCTATATTTCATGCCGGGCGATGTGGAAGACGCGCTACGGCGGTACCGCGCGGAGGCGACAGGGTGAGGCACTGAGATCCGGGGCAAGGGATGCGCGGGGATCAGCGGCGCTCTATGATGTGGGCATGGTGACGGACCGACCCAAGCAGCTGGACTTGAAACAGGACGCGGGGCTGACGGTCACGTGGGCGGATGGGTCGACGAGTTTTTTTCCAATCGAGTATCTGCGCAAGATGAGCCCATCAGCGGAGATGCGCGAGCTGCGCGAATCGATGGCGGAGAATCCGTTGACGGTGTTGCCGGACTCGGCGGCAAGCGATGAGCCGATCACGGCGACGAGCGCGGAGCTGGTGGGGCACTATGCGATGCGGATTCGGTTTTCCGATGGGCATGACACGGGGATCTACTCGTGGGACTACCTGCGGCAGATTGATCCGGGCGGGGACAGCGACAAAGCAGGTGGAGCATGATGCGATGTGCGACGGCCGCGACGATCGGGTTGGCATTGATGATGCTGAGCGGAGCCGATGGCGCGAACGAGGCGGCGGGCGGCGGACTGATGGGTCGCATCAAGCTACCGCCTGGTTTCAAGATCGAGGTGTATGCGGAGAACGTGCCAAAGGCGCGATCGATGGCGTTGAGTGAGTCGGGCGTGCTGTTCGTGGGGGTGCGTAACGGGAGCCGGGTGTATGCGGTGGTCGATGAAGATGGGGATTTCCGAGCGGATCGTGTTCATGTGATTGCCGAGGGACTGAATTCTCCGAACGGGGTGGCGCTGCGCGACGGCGATCTTTATGTGGCGGAGATCCATCGCGTGATTCGTTTTGATGACATTGAGAAGCATCTGACGGACCCGCCGAAGCCGGTGGTGGTGAACGACACGTTGCCGCGTGATGGTCATCATGGGTGGAAGTTCATTCGGTTCGGCCCGGACGGGAAGCTGTACGTGCCGGTGGGCGCGCCGTGCAATATCTGCTGGCGGCAGGATGATGAGCGGTATGCTTCGATCCTGCGAATGAACCCGGACGGCAGCGATCTGGAGGTGTTCGCGCATGGGGTCCGCAACACGGTGGGTTTCGACTGGCATCCGAAGACGCGGGAATTGTGGTTTACCGATAACGGGCGCGATAATCTCGGGGACGATGTGCCGCCGGACGAACTGAACCGGGCACCGAAGGCGGGGATGCACTTTGGGTATCCCTTCAGGCACGGGCGTGGTTTGAAGGATCCGGAATTCGGCGAGCGGAAGCCGGCGGATTTGGCCACGACGCCGGCCGAGCAACCGCTTGGATCACACGTCGCGGCGCTGGGAATGCGGTTCTACACGGGGAAGATGTTCCCGACGGCGTACCGCGGGCAGATTTTCATTGCGGAGCATGGCTCGTGGAATCGAACGGACAAGATCGGCTATCGCATCTCGCTGGTGCGGCTGGATAAGAAGGGGCGGACGAAGAGCTACGAACCGTTTGCCGAGGGTTTTCACCGGGGCGATCGGGTGTGGGGTCGGCCGGTGGACGTGGAAGTGATGGCGGATGGCTCGATGCTCGTGAGTGACGATTATGCGGGCGCGATCTACCGGATTACGTATGATGAAACGGCGACGACAGCGCCGAGCGAATCGCCAACGCGGTGACGGGTGACCCGGTCGGGCGGGAGTAAATCATGGCTTCATATCCTCGTTGGTTTGTGGGATTGATCGTCGGGATGGCGATGGCGATCGCGGCAGCGCCGGTCGCGGCGGAGCAGGAGAAGGTGCAGCTGGGGATGCGCCTGGAACCGGGTCAGACGTTTCGGTTCCGTATGTTGAATGAACAGCGAGTCGAACGAAGCCTGCCGCGCCGGAAGATGACGACACAACAGTCGATCGGCTGGGGTTGGACGATGAAGGTGCTGGGGGTAGACGAAAAGGGCAACGCGGAGGTGAAGATTACGTACCACTGGGTGCGGGTGACGCAGAAGAGCGAGATGGGCAGTTACGTGTATGACTCGGATCGCCACGACCCGGATAAGCCGGTGATTCCCGAGGTGACAGGATTCGTGGGGATGCTGGGCGAGAGTTTCATCGTGACGTTCGATCCCGCGGGGCGGGCGCTGGCGGTCCGAAGTCACGAGGAGATGGTTGAGGAGGTCTTGGACAGGGCGGATGTGCCCGACGGGGAGACGAGGGACGAGCAGGCCGAGCGGCTGAAAACGAAGATCAACGAAGCGCAGGTGAAGAACACGCTTTCGCTGATCGCGGCGATTTACCCGAACCAGCCGGTCGGCGTGGGCGACCATTGGAAGCGCAAGAGCACATCACACATGGGATTCACGAAAATCATCGACAGCACCTACTCCGTGACGGGGCGCAAGGCGGGCATGATGACGGTTGCGGTGGACTCGGCGATCAGCACGCCTGAGGATGTTGACCCGATGCAGGACGCCGCCGCGCGCGAGACGGTCGAGATGAAGGGAATGCAGAAGGGCAGCATGCAGATCAATGAATCAACGGGGATGTTGATGGACATGCGCATGACGCAATCATCGGCGGGGATACACACGATCAGGATGGCGGAGATGCCCGAGCCAATCGTCTTGCCGATGCAGTTCACGGCGACGGTGCGCTTTGCTTTGGAAGACGTGATTCTCGCGGAGATGAAGGCCGCGTCCGAGGCGGCGCGGACGCAGCCGGCGCGGTGAGGCGGACGCGATATCGAATCAGATTCAGATGGTCAGCGTGGCGATTCGGGGTGACTGTTGCGTTCAATGCGACCGATCATTCGGGCCAGCCCTGTTGACCGACGAGGGGCACAAAGCGGCAGTCAGTGGTGAATCGACGATCGAGGTGGTCGCCGCGGCGGGTGAGGGTGAGCAGTGACTGCGTATCACGATTGCCGATGGGAATGACCATGCGACCGCGGTCGGCGAGCTGGTCGATGAGGGCTGCGGGCGGCTCGGGGGCGCCGGCGGTGACGAGTATGGCATCGAACGGGGCGGCGTCGGGCCAACCGAGTGTGCCATCGCCGGTGTGGATCGTGACGTTGGTGAAGCCCAGCGTGTCCAAAACGTGTCGCGCGCCGGCGGCCAGTTCGGTGCGACGCTCAATGCTGATGACGTTTTGTGACAGGAGCGCGAGGACGGCCGACTGGTAGCCACTGCCGGTGCCTATTTCCAGGACGCGATCGGTCGAGGTCAGGCGGAGCTGCTCGGTCATCGCGGCGACCATGTAGGGTTGCGAGATGGTTTGGCCGGCCCGGGTGGGCAGGGCGCGATCGGCATAGGCGTCGGGCCGCCGGTCCGGATCGAGAAACAGGTGGCGGGGGACGGTGCACATGGCGGCGAGGACGCGGGGGTCTTCGATCTGTCGTGCGCGGAGTTGGCGTTGGACCATCTGCTCGGCGAGCGGGCCGTGCGTGGCGTGATCCCGCAGCAGGGCGGGTTCGTCAACGTTGAGCGTGGGCGGCGGGGTCGACAATGTGGGAGTTCCGGTCGGTGCAATGTGCGACAGTTAGCGTACAATGCCCGGCTTGTCACGGGAATCGACCTAACAGGTAGGCGCATGGCTCAGATTGAACATCCGCATTCGACGATGGTGTCGGTCAAGGAGACGCTGGAGCCGATTGTCATCGCGTTCGTGCTGGCGTTCGTGTTGCGGGCGTTCGTGGTCGAGGCGTTCGTGATTCCGACCGGCTCGATGGCGCCGACGCTGCTGGGCAAGCATCTTCGGATCACCTGCCCGCAGTGCGGGTTCCGGTTCCCGGTGAACTGGCGGGATTCGCGCGTGGGCAACCGCAAGGAGCCAGCCACACTGCAGGGCGAGAAGGACCCAATCATCGTGCACTGCCCGATGGATGATTACCCGATCGATTGGGGTCAGGCCCGGGTGGACGGCGGGGATCGGATCCTCGTGCTCAAATACGTCTACGCGGTGAGCGAACCGCGCCGATGGGACGTGGTGGTGTTCAAGAACCCTCAGAAGACGAAGGAAAACTTCATTAAGCGTCTGGTGGGGCTGCCGGGCGAGCAGATTCGCATCGCACGGGGCAACGTTTACACCCGCGCGGATGCCGATGCGGCGTGGCAAGTCGAGCGCAAGCCGGAGAAGGCGCAGCGTGCGATGTGGCAGCCGGTCTACCACAGCCGATATGTGCCGCTGGATGAGGGCGAGAGCGAGGACCGGTCGCGCCGGTGGGTTGGCCCGTGGACGCCGACCGGTGACAGCGCGTCGGCGTGGTCGCCGACGGTCAACGGCAGAATGCTTGGGCCGTATTACGAGTATGACGAGGAAGGCAATGGGCCGGGCACGCTGACTTTTTCGTATTCGACGCCTCCCAACGGCAGCGAGTGGAGTCAACGGCCGCAGTTCAAGGCCAACCTGCCTGACGATCGCTATCCATACAATCAGATCACCACCAGTTGGCGCGGGTCGACGGGTCGGCCACAGACCGTGGAGGACGTGCGGGTCAGTGCGACGCTCATTCCACGGGCGGATGGGTTGTCGACGCGGTTGGAAACGACGAACGATCAGTTGGCGTGGAGTGGGGTGATCGCGGCGGATGGGACGGTGACGCTGCAGGAGCGCGCGGTGAGGTCGGATGACGATTGGGAGGATCTGGCGACCGGGCAGGTGGCGGCGTTCAAGGCCGGCCGGCCGGCGCGGGTGGAGTTCTGGCATTCGGATCATTGGCTGAGCCTTTGGGTGAACGGCGAGAAGATTGCTGAGTCGCGCACGGCTCAGGTCGTGGACTTTGACCGGTTGCCGCCACTGCGGGAGACGCCACGGGTGGCGATCCATGTGGCCGGCGCATCGGTGCGGCTACACTCGGTGAATCTCGACCGCGATGTGTATTACACGACGGCGCGCGCAAGCTCGGAAACCCGTACGCAGCGCGCTATTGCCGGCCCGCTGACGGTCAAGGCGGATGAGTTCTTCTGCCTGGGGGATAACAGCCCGGCCAGCGAGGACGGACGGCTGTGGGAATACGTGGATCCGTGGGTGGAATCGGAGCTGAACGCGCGCCCCGGCGTGGTGCCACGTGAACTGATGATCGGCAGAGCATTTTTCGTGTATTTCCCTGCGGGATATCGATTTGGGAGCGGCGGACCTGGCGTGATTCCCAATTTCGGCGACATGCGGTTCATCCAGTGACCGTTGAATAAATGGACCAGAAGTAATGGGTTATCCACAACGGGCGCCGATGAGAATGGCGATCACGACGTACCCGACGGGGCTGCGACACGGATGGGCATGGATCAGGGATACGGCACAGGCACAGGTATTGGCGTGTAATATTGTGTAAACAATGATTTTATAATATGTGATATGAGTGGTAATTTTCGAGGTGGGCAGCGGGGTATGCGTCGGTTAGTTTAGGCGATCTGGAAAACCCACGGGGGAGGGCACGCTTCGCGGCCCACAGCAGTGTTTGCACAGGTTTTTCACATGCTGGATTTACGTTGGATGAGAGGGTTCGATCTTCGATTTGGCAGCCGATGACTTAGAATGCGGCCCGTCCCGATCGGACCGGTGATACAGGAACCTGTGATATGGACATCAATTGGCCCCAACTGATCGTGTCTGCCGCCACTATCGTGGTGGTGCTCCATGTGAATCTGATGATCGTGCCTTACGTGATTCTGCTGGAGCGGAAGGTCGCGAGTTGGACTCAGGACCGCGTTGGGCCCAACCGGGTGGGGTTGACGTTTGGTCTGCTG
Source organism: Planctomycetaceae bacterium (assembly GCA_002685935.1). Taxonomy (GTDB): domain Bacteria; phylum Planctomycetota; class Phycisphaerae; order Phycisphaerales; family Zrk34. The sequence goes on from NYZD01000011.1 coordinate 18,901, forward strand.
CCGAACCATTGGCACATGTTCGGACTGGGTCAGCCGCTGGCGGACGGATTGAAGTTCCTTGTCAAAGAGGATTTCAATCCGCGCGCAGTGGACAAGATGTTGTTCTTCGCGGCGCCGGTGCTGGCGGTGGTCCCGGCGATGATCGGCTGGGCGGTGATCCCGTGGGGCGGGGTGTGGGATACGGGCAGCGAGTGGTGGGGCGTGATCAAGGTGACGGCGGTGGATGCGAACATCGGCGTGATCTACATCCTGGCGATTGGGTCGCTGGCGGTGTATGGCCTGGTGCTGGGTGCGTGGGCCTCGAACAACAAGTTTTCGTTCTTCGGTGGGCTGCGCGCGACGGCACAGATGCTCAGCTACGAGATTCCCATGGGACTGATCGTGCTGTGCGTGTTGCTAATGGTCGGCAGCACGCACGCGGCGGAGATTGTGAACCATCAGATTGGGTATTGGTTCGGCGTGATTCCGCAGTGGCTGATCTTCCAGCAACCGCTGGCGGCGGTGTTGTTTGTTGTCTGCCTCCTGGCCGAGGCGAATCGCGCGCCGTTCGATCTGGCTGAGGCGGAGCAGGAACTGGTGGGCGGATATCACACTGAGTATTCGTCGATGAAGTTCGCGCTATTCTTCCTCGGGGAATACATGCACATGATCACGGGGGCGGCGTTCATGGCAGTGATGTTCCTTGGGGGTTGGCACGTGCCGTGGCTGGATTACGCATTGTACGGGGGATCGGTCCAGCCTGTTGAAACGGGATTCCTGGGCATGCTGCTGAAGTTCGGCGTGTTTTTCGGCAAGGTGATCTTCCTGATGTTCGTGATGATCTGGATCCGCTGGACGATCCCGCGTTTCCGCTTCGATCAGCTGATGAAGCTGGCGTGGCGGGCACTGATCCCCATTTCGCTGCTGCTGCTGATGGTCACAGGTGTGCTGGTGTATTTGCGGCTGGAGAACTGGCTTTGGCTGGGGAATCTGGGCGTGATCGTGGTGGGGCTGGGCATCGCCCCGCTGATCCCGGCTGGGCCTTCGGTGAACCGGCGGGTGCCGCTGGCGGGATCGCGGTTTAGTCCGATTGAGGAGTAGGCGGGCCGACGACCGTGCCCAGTGAAATGGAGGGGTTGGGTTCGCATCGCGCCCGACAGGTGGCGTGATGTCGATATTTTGATTCGCTGCGGGCTTCGTTACTTGCCGCCGAAGAATTCCGTGGTCCCGGACACATCGTCCACGCGAATGCCGAAGTGATCCCCGAGATGCCGATTGGGGCGTCGCACATAGTGAACCCACCAGGCCGCGTCTTCTTCGTCAAACACTGCGGTTCGATCAGGATAGGATTTGAGGTCGAACGGCTCGTGTTCGTCACGTATCTCCTTGGCAAAACCGTCGGCAATTCCGAGGGCCTCGGCCTCAGATAGTCTTGGCCCGATCTGTTGTGGATCATGACGCGATTGCCGCTGGGCATCGAGGTGCGTGCAACCCACCGTGACAACGGCCACTAGAGACCAGCAGGCAATGTGATTCATCGCATTCATGTGACGACCTGTTCATCCCTTAGACGATCCTCAAGGCAATCTGTTCCGGCAGGGGATTGGTTTCTTTCAAGTGGAGGTCAATCCACGCCGAGGCCGATCAACTCGCCCGAGACAATCAGTATTTCCGCGGCTCTGACACGGAGGCTGGCGAATGGGGATTTGACGATGCCGAGAGTGCCCTTAGTCAGCAGCAGCGGGTGGGAGAGGGTTTTGGCATCGCCGTCCCACGCGGCGACCTGGCTGTCGTCCCAGTCGACCTGGATGCCGACGGATTTTCGATCGATGTCAACGCCGATGTCGAGGGTATGGACGACGCCGGGATCGAATTGGGCGCTGTTCTCCGGGCCGCGGATTTCTTTATCGCCCAGCCCGTGAATCACGCACCATGGGCCGCCGACTTCGACGGCGACGCCGTGTTCATGATCGGCGACGGGCAGGAGGATTTTGACGGGTCCCATGACGCTGTCGCGGGTCAGCCAGAACCTCAGGTGATAGCCTCCGGTGGGTCGGAGGGGAATGGCGATGGACGTCTGGTGGGATTTGAGGGTGCTGATCAGATCCCCTTCGATGCGTTTCCACCAGCCGTGGCGATCGACTTCAACGCCGGCGAGCGCGTCGATCCAGCCGAGTTCGCGGCGGCGCGGCTGACCGATTTCGAGCAATCGGATTTGCATCTGACGCAGGGCGAGTTTGGCGTTGGTCTGCACGTCATCGGCGGCGCGGTAGGCGAGCAGGAAATGTTGATAGCAGGAGACGGCTCGGCGGAGCATGGCCACGGGGTCGGGGGTTTCTGGCTGCTCGCTGAGCATCTGGTACCAGTCGCCGACCATGATCAGATCGGTTGCGGGCATGGTGTTGAGGCCGGCTGCGATCATTGGGACGTATTGGCGGGCCTCGGGGCTGCCGCCCAGTTCCACATAGGGTGCGGCCTTGGCGGGTTGGTCGAGCTTGAAGAAATAAAGGTCGAACAGGGCCTGATGGGTCTGGGGGTCGTTGGGTGTGGCTTCGTTTAGCGCGGTGAGGGTGGTGAGTTGCGCGGTGAGTTGCTGGGCGGCGTGGATGCGTTCGAGGGCGTAGAGGATGCGCTCGGAGGCGGCGGGGACATCGTGTTCGGCGCGGCCCTTGGCGCGATTGTAAAAGTCCTCGGCCTGGTCCAGATCGCCGAGGTCGCGACGGGCCTGGGCCAGGCGCACGAGCGCGTTGACGAGTGCCTTGGCGGCGGCGGGCTTGGCGGCGTCGCGGCTTCGGCGGGCGTGGCGCTCGTACATGCTGATGATGCGCTTCTCGTGCTGATCGCGGACGGTGGGATCGCGATCGGCCTGCAGGAGCAGCGCATCGGCGGCGGCCTGAAAACCGACGGGGTCCTTCGCGCCGACTTTGGCGATCTGCTGGCAGACGAGGTCGAGCAGGACGGCGTCTTCTATCGCGGGCGCGGCGTCGAGCATGCGCTCGATCAGGGCCAGATCATCGTCGAACTCGCGCGTGCGCTTGACGGCGGAAACGTCTTTGCCGAAACGATCGCGGTATTGTCTTTGGACATCGTCATCGCCGGCGGCGTGCACGGGCATGGATGCGGCCAAACACAGGAGCCAGATCACGGAAGTTTTTGGTCGCATGCCGGGCACCTTCACTTGATCGTGAATTGCATCAGCGTGTAACTGGCGGGCGGGAAGGTCACGGTGTGGGATCGAGGCGCTTCGGTTGATTCTATGCCGACATTATCAGGTGAGTCGAGGGTGTTGGACGCGCGAGGATCGTCACCGGTGAGGCGATGGACACGGACGGTGTCGCCGGTGGGCTCGACACCATGGAAGTTCAGCTTCGCGGTGATGGGTTGATGTTCGAGTTTGTTGACGACGGAGACGGTCATCACGCGGGCGGCGCGGTCGATGCTGGTCAGGACATCGAGGGCTTCGAGATCGTCGAAGCGCAGGAGGGTGTCGGATGCTTCATCGTGGGTGGCGCTGACGTCGACGACGCCTTCAAAGTAGCGGCCGTGCTTGGCGGAGAAAGTTGGGCCGTCGTACATGGTGCGGACGACAGCGCCGGCGTGCAGATCGCGGACGAGTTTCTGGGGGTACCAGACGGTCTGGCGGACGCAGCGCTTCGGATCGGTGAAGATCGCGCCGAGGACGTTGACGGCGAGGGAAAAGTTCGCGACGGTGATCGTGCTGGTGTTGCGCAGGATGCAGTGGAGCAGGGAGGCGACGACGAGGGCGTCGGCGTAATCGTAGATCTCTTCGTTGTCGGCCTCGGGTAAATGGGTGGCGCGGTACCAGACGTTCCATTCGTCGAAGACCAGGCCGGGACGCTTCTTGCGGGAGCGGTCGGTGTCCATGGCTTCATCAATGGCAAGGTTGCTCCACTGGATCATGGTGTCGCACACGCGGCTGCCGGCCATGGCGTCGGCGAAGAGGGGACGGCCGAAGTAGTTGTGCATGGAGATCATGTCGACGCGGTCGATGAGGCCTTTGAGGACGGTGCGATCCCAATCCGGGTCGAAGCGGCCGGCGCCGCAGACGATCAGTTCGATCTCGGGATCGACGTTCTTCATCTGGGTGATCGCTTCGCGACACCAAGCGACATATTCGTCGGCGGTTTTCGCGCCGGGCTGCCAGTCGCCGTAGATTTCGTTGCCGAGGCCGAACAGCTTGACGTTGTAAGGTTCTTCGCGGCCGTGGGCGCGGCGAAGGTCGGCGTATTTGGTGGGGGTGGTGCCGTTCAGATATTCGACGAGGTTGGCGGCATCTTCGGGGGTCTGGGTATGGGCGTTGACGGACATGTACAGTTCGCAGCCGAGTTCCTGGGTGAGCGCCCATGCTTCGGGGATGCCGAAGGCGGTGGCTTGGGGCACGGCGGTGTAGCGGAAGAGCTTGGCGCGGGGACGTTGGTCGACGGGGCCAACGAGTTCCTGCCAATCGAAGTAGGCGGTGCCGCAGCCGCCGGGGTAGCGGATGTGGGTGGGATTGAGCTCGGCGATGGCCTCAAGGACGTCGGTGCGGACGCCATCGGCGCGGGCGTGGGGGCTCTGGGGGTCGTAGATGCCGTCGTTGACGCATCGGCCGGCGATTTCGAGGAACTGGCCGAACAGGCGGCCGTTGATGGGGCCGAGTTCCTGGCCGGCGAACACGAAGATTTGCGCATCGTGCGATTGGTCGTTCATGGACGGTAGGTTAGCGGGGGATATGCGGTGAGGACAGGGGCGGGGACAAAGCTGCCGGTTGATGGCGGAGGCGACGCGCGTCGATCAACCGGGATGTGGGCAGGACAACGCTACAGGAACAGGCTCATCAGATAGGGACGGGCGGCGACCACACGGTAATAGATCGGCTCACCGGGCTGGGGCAGGCGCACTCGTTCGATAGCGAGTTGATATCTGAACTCATGCAGGAGGGTCCAGCCTACGAGGTAGATCATCGGTGCGATGATGCCGCCGCAGATGATGTAGCCGACGATGGGCGACCAATGATCGACCTGGGCCACGTGATATCCCCAGACGGCGAGGATACTGCATATCGTGAGGAAGTAGAGCAGGGGGATCAGGTTGCCCAACACGTGGTCGCCGGCCGAGGATCGGCGCGTGTTGGTGATGAAGGCGATCGAATCGGGATCGGGTGTGGCGCTGTATTGGGCGGCATCCATGGCCTGGAAAGCGTTGGGCACGCCGACGAGCCATGTGATGAGGAATGCGAACAGCCCGAGGATGAGGAAGAGGGTGCCGAATCCCAGCAGAGCGGTTTTCATGCCAGTCCTTTCTGTGACCGACACTCCCCTCCGCAAGAGTAAATCCGGTTGTCGCCGCGGCGGCGGCCCGCGCAGATGTGTGTACGACACACGATCAACGGATCTAGACCTTCATCGATCTCGTGCGCTGCCGGGCGGTGGACAGCGCCGGGCGCGGGTTCTCGAGCTACTTCCGACCTTCGGTTCGGACAAGATGTGCCCAACGTGATGGCGGATTATTCCGTTCATCGGGCAGGCGGTGAGATGTGAATGAAAAAACGGCGCCGACGAACGGATCGGTGCGGGGTTCAGGGCCGGTTGATGAATCGGCCGGTCAGCATCACAGCGCCGGTGTGGCGAGCGTGATGGAGTGGATCACGTCGCCGGCGGCATCCGAGGCGTCAATCCTGGTGTGGCCTTCGGCATGGGACGACGCCGGGACGACCACGGGATCGGCGGCATCGGTGTGTTCGTGTTCGATCGGGTCGGCGATGCACTTGGTGGCAGCGGTGAGTTGGATCATGTCACCGGTCTGCGACAGCCACGCGGTGGTGTATTGCCGGGGGATGCGCACGATCTCGAACAGCGTGGCGACGAATTCCTCTTCCTCGCCGGCGCGGTAGGGGCTGACGTATTCCCAGACGATCTTCTGATCCGGGGTGACCTCGAACGCCCGGCCGGGATCGGATTCGGTGATCAGCGTGTTGCCGTTGGGCAGGCGCTGGGCCGAACCGCACGTGGGTGAGAAGAACGGATGCTGTTCGTCGCCGTACATCCAGTCCACACGGCGGGTCACGGGGTTGAACTCCAGGACGCGCGACTGACGGTCCACGCCTTTATTGTCGAACAGCATGATGCGGCCATCGGGCAGGAGCGTGGACTGATGCTGACGATGCCACAGGCCCGCTTCGGCCCAATACACCTGCTTTTGCTGCGTATCGACGGCACACAGCAGGTCAAGTTCACGTATTGAGATCAGAACGGTGCCGGAGCGCAGGGACGAGTCCTCGGGCACGGGGCCTTCGATCAGCTCAATCGTGTTGGTGTGGAAGATGTCACCGGACTTGTGCCCGCGACGCATGTGGGCGGCGAACGGGGAATCGGCCAGTGCATCGAACAGCGAGAAACGTTCAAGTTCGCGGCCGTCGGGATCGAGCACGACGAGGTAGTCTTCGAGCACGGGCTCGGAGTCGTGGTAGCGTTTATTGACGTGCGCGGCGCGGCCAAGGAGATAGATGCGGCCGTCACTTGCGACATGGACATCGTGATGGGCATTATTGCGCTTCGACCAGATCACGTTGGAGTCTTTGTCGAGTTTGACGATGCCTAGCCCTCCGAAGATCGCCAACATGTCGCCGTTGGGCATCAGATGGGCGCGCCGCCAGCAGGTGTATTGGTGGTTGGTGCGCAGTTCTTCGCCCAGATCAGGGAAGGCACGGTTCTTATCACATTGCCATTTGTGAAGTTCGCGGCCGTTCATGTCGACGAGAATGGCTTCGGACGCGTGGCCGGACACAACAAGATTCAGCCCGTCGAATGCGAAGTCGCGTTCATTGACGGTGACGTTGCGTGCGTCGAGAGGCGGCTGGGAACCGGGCAGATAGCCGATGGAGTTGAGTCGAATGATCTCGCGCCGCTGTTCCTCGGTGAGATCCTCGGCGTCCTCTCTGGTGCTGGTCAGGAACCAGCGCCCGGCGGCTGGGGGCTCGATCACATCATGTGAATCGTCGCGGAGCAGTGACTTGACGGCCTTGACGATCGCGATCGGCTCGCCAGCGTGGCGCTGGTAATAGAGCGCGCGGCAGGTTAACTCGAGGCCCATGGCGCCGACGACCACCACCGCGAGCAGAATCACGATCGTGAGGCGGCGGCGGGAGGTCGAGCGCTTGGGTTCTTCACGAAATATACCGGTCTTGGCCATCTTCCAGCCCTCATGAATGAGGTCACGGCTTCGTCACCACTCGCTTGCGGTGCACGCAAGCAGGAGGCCTGAAAAGTGTCGCCCGGGAAGGGCTTTGGCCCGACTCTTTTCTACCCCTCCTGTTGGTTATTTCTATGCGAAATGGGGGTGGGAATCAAGAAAAAACTGGGGAATTGGGCAAGAGGAGAGAGATAGCCGGCGCGGCCGGGGCGGAGTGAATCGGCCCTCTGCCTGATCATCCCAGCCAAGCCAAGCATAACTCCTGTAAAATACAAAGGTTACCATGCACCGCACAGCAACTGGTCGATGGCGTCGGCCACGCCGTTGGCAGCATTGGATTCGGTGACGTGATCGGCGAGGGCCTGGATGGGGTCGACGGCGTTGGCCATGGCGATGCCACAGGCGGCGTGTTGGATCATGGCCAGGTCGTTGATGTTGTCGCCGATGGCGGCGATCGAGTTGAGGGGGATGTCGTGATCGTCGGCGAGCCATTGGAGGCCGGACCATTTGTTGACGCCCTGGTTGAAGACTTCCAGGACGTGGATGGCGGGGGTGTCGGCCTCCTGGACGCCGCCGAAGTGTTGGGTGAACAACGCGTCGCCAAAATGCTGTTGCAGATCGGCCTGCCGTGCCGCCATTTCCGCCGCCGGGCCGACCATGCCGGTGCGGACCACGTGTTGGACGTGGTCCATCGTGGGCGGAGCAAGGACGCGGGTGGTGGCGTCGATCCGATCGAGCCACCAGCGGGTGTTGTCGGTCATGTCATCGGGATTGATGATCAGGTAATCGCATCCGGTGGGCTCGGGGTCGACCAGCGACAACACGGCGCCGTGGGGCGCCAGGCGGTTCATGATGTCCAGGGCGGTCCGCGGCTGAATGGCGGCGCGGTGGAGAGTCTTGCCGGTGGCGGGATCGCTGACCTGCGCGCCGCCGGCGAGGACGACGGGGCAGTCGCAATCGACTTCATCGATGATATGACGAGATTCCTGCAAGCCGCGGCCGGTGCACAGAACGACCAGGACGCCGGCGTCCTGCGCGCGGCGGACGGCGGCGAGGTTCTCGGGCGAGACGTGGCTTTGTGGATTGAGCAGCGTGCCGTCGAGATCAATCGCGAGCATGCGGTACTTCATGGTCGAGCAAACGTAGTGGCGGGATGGTGAAGCCGCAAACGAGCATCCAGTGCGAGCGGGGTACTGGTTGAGAGCGGGGGCGCGGCTTGGATCACGGGCGCGAGGTGCGATGGCGTCGCACGGGGCGCATGACGTGGAAACCGAAGAGACTGAGCGTGATGATGGTCGCGGGGGCGGGAATGGGGCTGGGGGCGCTGGCCTGGGCGTTGGCGGCGTTGGCATTGGCGGCGGCGGGGAAAGCCGAGTTGTTGAGGACCTGAGACATCAGCACGACATTGGGATCCAATGGTGTGGCGCCAAAGGCCAGGCCCAGCGTGGCAGACGACCCGCCGAAGGTGTTGGCGAGGGTGATGGGGTTGAAGCTGACGGTGATCGGCGCGAGATCGCCGTTGGTGGCGACATCGGCGAGCACGGAGAAGTTGAGCGTGTCACCGACCTGCGCGTTGTAGGTCACGTTGAGGTGGGGTGTGGCGGGGTTCATCAGGCCGATCGCCAGATCGCTGCCGGCGTTGGCGGTGTTGAGCACGGCTTTGTTGTCATCGCCATCGATGAAATGTGAACCGCTCGCGCTGCCGCTGATCAGTGACTGGACAAATGCGAGGACGAAGGCGTTGTTGTTATTGCCGCCGGGCGATTCGGAGTGGGTGGCGCTGAGCGCGGCGTTGACGTGATAAGAGAACTCGATCTGCACGGGCGTACCGACGGGAAGCGAGGGCGAGGTGACACTGAGCGAATCGATGTAGGTGGTGCGTCCGCCGGAGGCGATGAACCAATTGGTTCCGCCGTTGGGGGGAGAATCGATCACGCTGGCGCCGGACCAACCGCTGGCGGTGCCGATGCCGAAATTGGCCAGGTCGGAATGGGATTCAGCCCCGACGGAGATGTTGGCGTTTTGGACCTGATGGACGCCGGTGGTCTGGGGGCTTGTTAGTGCCGTCGTCGGGCAGATTCACGCCTGCGACGGAGTCCTGATCAAACGTGGTGTTGCCCGAGCCGTATCGTGCGAAGGCGCTGGCAGTAATGGCGGCGGGCGCCTCGGCGGGGCACGCGACGATCACGCAGCATGCACAGATGAAGATGAAAAGGCGTTGCGACATGCACCGGCACGCCGCAATGGGCGTGTCCCAATCTTTTCCTGATCTCGGGCAGCGGCACCGTGAGCCGCTGGACAACCACATGCCACAATCATACCGGGAAGTCGGGGCGAGGGAAGCTCGATTTTCAAATGTAGTCCCACACGGAAGTTACGGCCACAGGCGGCCGGTGTTCGCTGGTAAAGACGGGGTGATCAGTGCGTCTTGTTCCGCTTTTTGCTCTTCTTCCTTGATGTGCGTGGCGCACCGGGTACGCCGGGCTTGGGTTGATCTTCGGTGGCGGCCCTGGCGGCGACGGCGGTGAGTTTCTTGACTTCGGGCGCGGCTTTGACTTCGGCAATCTGATCCCGAAGTCGCGCGGCTTTTTCGAACTCGAGCGATTCTGCGGCCTGGAGCATTTCGGATTCGAGCATCTGCAGCATCTCGCCGCGGTCGTATTCGCGCTCGTCCTGAGCGACGGCTTCTCGGGCGGTGCGGTGGGCGTGGACCTCGGTTTCCAGGCCGTCGCGTATGGCTTTCTGAACGGTCTGGGGAGTGATGCCGTGCTCCTGGTTGTATTCCAGCTGTTTTTCGCGGCGGCGCTCGGTCTCCTCGATGGCGAGGCGCATGGCGTCAGTCATTGCGTCGGCGTACAGGATGACGTCGCTGTTGACGTTACGGGCGGCGCGGCCCATCTGCTGGACCATGGAGGTCTGCGAGCGGAGGAAGCCGGTCTTGTCGGCGTCCATGATGGCGACGAGCGTGACTTCGGGCAGGTCAAGCCCTTCGCGCAGGAGATTGACGCCGACCAGGACGTCGAACTCGCCTTTGCGCAGGTCGCGGAGGATTTCGACGCGTTCGATGGTGTCGATCTCACTGTGCAAATAGCGGGTGCGCATGCCCTGCTCAGCGAGGTAGCCGGCGAGATCTTCGGCCATGCGCTTGGTCAGCGTGTTGATGAGCGATCGTTCACCGCGCTTGGCGCGCTCGGCGGCGAGTTGAATGACGTCGTTGACCTGTCCGGTGGCGGGGCGTACTTCGACGGGGGGATCGACGAGTCCGGTGGGACGGATGACCTGTTCGACGATCTCTCCGCCGCAGCGTTCCAGTTCGTAGGGGCCGGGCGTGGCGCTGACGAACACGACCTGCGGCCACATCGTCTCGGCTTCGCCGAAACGCAGCGGGCGATTGTCCATGGCGCTGGGCAGACGGAAGCCATGATCGACGAGCACCTTTTTGCGGCTCTGGTCGCCGTTGAACATGGCGTTGAGCTGGGGGATCGTGGCGTGCGATTCGTCGATAAACAGCAGCCAGTCGTCGGGGAAATAATCCAGGAGCGTGAAAGGTCGCGAGCCGGGCGCGCGGCCGTCGAGATGCATGGAGTAGTTTTCGATGCCGGAGCAGTAGCCAACTTCCTGCATCATCTCGATATCGTACTTGGTGCGGGCGAGGAGGCGTTGGGCTTCGAGGAGTTTGCCTTCGTGACGCAGGAGCATGACCTGGCGATCGAGTTCTTCGCTGATGCCCTCGATGGCGGATTCGAGTTGGTCTTCGGGCATCACGTAGTGCACGGCGGGGTAGATGAAGAGCTTGTCCTCGGTGGCGAGCACTTCACCGGTGAGGGGATTGGTCAGTTGCAGGGCGTCGACTTCGTCGCCGAACAATTCGATGCGGTAGGCGAATTCCTCATACGCGGGATGGAGTTCGATGACGTCGCCGCGCACGCGGAAGGTACCGCGCTGGAATTCGGTGTCGTTGCGATCGTATTGCAGGTCGGCGATCTGGCGGAGGAATTCCTGGCGGTCGAGGCTTTGGCCCTTGTCGACGCGAATGGCCTGGCGTTTGTATTCCTCGGGGGATCCGAGCCCGAAGATGCAGGAGACCGACGCGACGATGATGACGTCTTCGCGGCGCACGAGATTCGTGGTGGCGGCGAGTCGAAGGCGATCGAGATCGTCGTTGCGCGAGGCGTCTTTTTCGATGTAGATATCGCGCTGCGGGATATAGGCTTCGGGTTGGTAGTAGTCGTAGTAGCTGACGAAATAGCTGACGGCGTTGTTGGGGAACAGCTCCCGGAATTCCTCGTAGAGCTGGGCGGCGAGGGTCTTGTTGTGCGAGATGACCAGCGTGGGGCGGCGGATGCGCTCGATGACGTTGGCCATGGTGAAGGTCTTGCCGGAGCCGGTGACGCCGAGCAGCGTCTGGAACTTGCGGCCGGACTCGATGCCGGCGGTGAGGGCGTCGATGGCCTGCGGCTGATCGCCGGCGGGTTCGAGCTCGGTGATGAGTTGGAAGGGCTGGTCGGGCATAGACGGGTTATTCTATGGCGAAACCGAGGTGGCGGCGTGAGGTCCTGGATGGCAGGAACGGCGCGGCGCCTGGAGATCTCTGAATTGAATGTCGAGATCCTGTCGGACCGACCTGTATCGCCGAACGTTAACGATCGAAGCGGGGCCTGCTGTGCGTTCGTGCAGGCGGCCACACATCCGGACGGGCGCATTTTCTGTGTCCGCCGTCGCGGCAGCGCCAAGCGCGGCCCGGATGGTGTCTTGTTGATGCAGAGCTCCGTCGATGGCGGAATGAGATCGGCATGGCGCTCGACTCAGCGCGCGCCCGATCGGAGCCGTGGGTGATGGTCACGGAAGTGGAACTGTTCGTGCCCTGCATGACACCATAGTCTGGGCAACACCGGCCCGCGACGACGGTGCCGGCCACGAACCCCTATACGGTGAGAGACCCCATGCTCCTACTCGATCAGCGGCTCATCCACGAAACAGCGAACGCCCGGCTTGCGGTTAGTCCCGTGCAGAAGCACGAAGCGAACCCCCTGTTTGGTGAGGACAAGCCGTGGGAGGTGCGTTACGACAACGTCTATCCCAACGTGCTGTGGGACGAGATGCAGCAGAAGTACCGTTGCTGGTACAACCTGTTTCTTGTTGACCCGGGCACGACCGAAGTGCCGCGCGAGCAGCGTGCCCACGCGACATACGACGCGCAGCGCCCGCGCGAGCACGGCATCTGCTACGCCGAGAGCGACGACGGCCTGAATTGGACGAAGCCGCAGCTCGGTCTGGTGGAGTTCAACGGCAGCGCCGCGAATAACATTGTCCTGCGCAGCGCGTGCGGCGCGGGCATCTTGATCGAGCCACATGATCCGCAGCCGGACCGCCGGTACAAGATGATGTACGGGGGCGAGTGGACCGGCGATTACCAATCCAATTCCACCGTCCGCTTCTCCGGCGACGGCCTCAACTGGAGTGCCCCCCACCGCTGCCGCGAGATCGATGCCGAGGCGGACACACACTGCAACACAATCTGGCTGCCCCAGCAGAACACATACGTCGCCATCACCCGATTGCATGGCGGGGAGCCTTTCGAGGTAGAGACCGCCCATCGCCTCGAGCGTTACCCCGCCGGGCAGCGCACCGTCGGGCTGACCGAGAGCGCCGACTTCGAAACGTGGAGCAAATCCATCGAAGTCCTGCGCGGCGATCGAATGAACCAGACGTATTCAATGCAGATTTTCCCCTGGGACGGAATCTACCTGGGCCTCGTGATGATGATTCATCTTGACACGGATCTGGTGGATTGTGAGCTGACGTGGAGCCCGGACGCGGTGCATTGGGACTATGTCGATCGGGGCAATCCGATCATTGCGAACGGCGCGACGGAGGGCGACTGCGACTGGGGTTGCGTCTACGCCGCGACCGCGCCGATGGCGACCGCCGATGACATTCGCGTCTACTACGGCAGCTCGAACAATCGCCATTGGTCGTGGCGAGACAACTACCTCTGCCTCGGCACGCTGCGCCCCGACGGCTGGGCCGGCTACGAGCCGATCGATCCCGATCAGGTCGCCACGGTCGTGACCGCGCCCATCGAGTGTCGGCGCGGGCTGGGTCTGACCGCCGACGCGGCCGGTGGACCCGTGCAGATCAGCGTGATCGACGAGGACGGCAACTTGATTGCGGCCGGTGAGCCGATTCGAGCCGACGTGACGAATCACGCCGTCGCGTTCGCCGAGTCCGATCTACTGGCGCGTCTGGCGGGTCGACCTGTTCGATTGAAGTTCGAGTTGAGGGGCGCGAAGATCTATTCAGTGGATATGCGCGAATGAAGGGGACGGAGCCGCCACGATGCGAGAAGAGCGCGTTCGCGTCTATCGCCGGCAGCGCTTAATCATGATCGCGGTGCGATCGTCGGCGGGCGGTACACCGTC
>NYZD01000012.1 GCA_002685935.1 Planctomycetaceae bacterium
AAGGTGGGGTGAGGGGGAGGGGAGGGGGAGGAGTGGCGTAGTGGCCTAGTGGCCTAGTGGTCGAGTGGGGGGAGGGGAGGGGGTTTGCGAGTTTGTGGGCCGGTTGGCACACAGCACCCCTTGGGATGCTATGTGGCACCTGGCGCCGGATTCAACGACTGGGCCACTTGGTCGCCAGGCCACTACTAGGCCACTAGGCCACTAGGCCACTACTTGCCCCCATGTTCAACAACCCCCTTTTACTTTGGTTTTTGCCTTTGCTTGTGGTGCCGGTGCTGCTTCATTTGATTACGCAGTATCGGATGCGGACGGTGGAGCTGAGCACGTTTCGGTTTTTGATGGACAGCTATGTTCAGCAGCGTCGTCGGATGCGGCTTTTGGAGTGGTTATTGCTGTTATTGCGGACGGCGTTCGTGGGGTTGATTATTTTTGCGCTGTCGCGGCCGGAGCTTGCGAACCTCGGTTGGCTGATTGGCGGCGGCGGGTCGGGTGAGGTGGTGATGGTGATTGACGCGGCGCCTTCGATGGCGGTTCGCAGCGGGGGCAGCTCGAGCCTGGAACGGGCGAAAGGTGCGGCGGCGCAACTGGTCAAGCATATGGGGGCCGACAGCCGGGTGACATTGATTCGTGCTGCTGACAAACCGGAGGTGGTGCTGACGCGGTTTGCCTCGAAGCGTGAGGCGATCGTTGATGCGATTGATTCGATTCAGATCAGTGCCGGCGGGGGTGATATTGCTGATGCACTTGATCGGGTTTTCGGCGTCGATGCGGGCAGCGGCGCGCGTCGGGTTTACGTTTTGAGTGATTTGCAGCAGCAACGGTGGCAGCAACTGGAAGGTCACCCGCTTCAGGCGCGGATCGGCGGGTCGGACCAGCTTGCAGTGATTGATGTGGGTTCGGACGAGCCGGTGACGAACCTGGCGGTGACGGGCGATCAGCCGCGGGCGCTTCGGGCGGTGGTGGGGCTGCCGGTGATGCTCAGCGCGACGGTGGTCAATCAATCCGATGAGGCGAGCGTGGACAGTGTGCTTTCGGTGATGCTGGATGAGCAGCAGGTTCGTCGTCAGAACGTGTACCTTCGGCCGGGCCAGAAGGCGACTTACGCCATGGTGGTGACGCCTTCGCGTGCTGGTGCGCTTCGCGGGCGTTTCGAGCTGCCGGGCGACGCATTCGTTGATGATGACAGCTACCTGTTTTGTTTGCAGGTGTCGCCGCAGATGAATGTGGTGATTGTGACACTTGCACATGACGGTGAAGCGGCGGACGCGCCGAGTTTGTATTTGCAGGCGGTATTCGAATCGCCCATGCGGGCGAGGCGTGACTTTCTGCAAAGCCGGCAACTGGCGGCCGCGATGAAGGTGACGACGGTGACGGTGGAACAGCTTTCGCCGGGGGTGCTGGAAGTGGCGGATGTGGTGGTGCTGGCCGATGCACCGATCAGCAGCGAGCAGGGTTTGCAGCTTCGCAGGTATGTCGAATCGGGCGGCGGTGTACTGATTCTGCCCGGGCCTCATGTGGGGGTTGATGCGTATCGCGGTGACTTGCTGGGGCCGGTGGCGGGCAGTGATCAGCCGATCATGCACCTTGGTGAGGCGGTGGGCGACCCGGAAGATGAATCGACGTTTCGCCCGATCGATCAGATTGAGCTGTCGCACCCGATTTTCAGCGCGTTTGTTGAAGTTGACGCGGAATATTTTCAGACAACGCTGCTTTATCGATATTCGCCGATTGCGATGACTGATGGGCCGGCGCGGGCGGCGAGTTTACAGTCGGGCGGTTGGGTTGAGCCGCCGCCGGTGGGGTTGATGCGATTGAGTGACGGGTCGGTGGTGCTTGCTGAGGCGCGGCTTGGCGGGGGGCGGTTGGTGCTGGCGGGTTTTGGGCCGACGACGCACAGTTCCAACCTGCCGCTCAAGCCGGAATTTGTGCCGATGTTGCTGCGTTGTGCGGCCCACCTTCGCCGTGCGGCTCAGGTGACGGCGCCGCCGGCAGTTGGGCCGAACGATGCGACGACAATTGCGGTGACGGATCGGTGGGCGCAGGCGCACGTTGAAGTGGTCGATCCGTCGGGCAAGCCGCATACGATCGAGATGCACCGCAGCGGGCGCGAGCTGGTCGGTGCGATGCAGGAGACGGGTTCGAAGGGTTTTTATCACGTGAACGTGCTGCCGCGCACGCAAGGGGCGCCGGAGCGTATCGAGCGGAACTTTGCGGTGAACCTTGAGGCCGAGCAGGTTGATTTTGCTTCGATGGGAGAAGTTTCGTTGAAGGCTTTGTTTTTGCCGCACGAGGTGAACTACCTTCGCAGCGTGCCGAACGACCCGGTGCTGGCGGGGCGGCTGACGCAGCGGCGGGAGATGTGGCGGTGGCTGATCGGGCTGATGTTCGGTGTAATATTCTTTGAATTTTTGCTGGCGACGCTTCGGCCTGCGGGGGCGGGTGAGGCAAGCGGAGTTGACGCGGACGGTTCAATGGCGTCGCGTTGGCGGCGGCGGATCGGCGGCGCGATGGATCGAGCGGGGATATGGGTGGCGTTGCCGAAGGTGCCCGCCGAGCGCGGCGGCGAAACGGCGGGCTCGGGGCGACGATGAAAGGTGATAGGCGATGACAGCAGCGAATGACATGAACGCGTTGCCGGGCGGCGTGGACGGTGAAGACCTGGAACAGTTGGTCTGGCAGACGCGTGATCGGCTGCGGAAGCATACGGTGTTGACAGGCGGTGCGGTGATGCTGGCCGGGGTGGTGGGCTTTTTGACGGTGGCGTCGGCGGTGGATTTGGTGCTGCCGCTATCGGTGGGGCTACGCGTGGGTGCGGCGGTGTTGTTTTGGGTGATCGTGGCAGCGGCGGTGGCGGGTGCGGTGGCGTGGCCTGCACTTCGGCCGTTGCGGGTAGACGGTGTGGCTTACCGGATGGAGCGGACGGTTCCGAACATGCACAACCGATTGATCACGCTTTTGGATGTTCGTCGGGGCAGGCTATCGACGGAAGCGGGCGATGAATTTGTTGCACGATTGATCGAGCAGACGCGGGGGCGGCTGTCGGACTATGCCGTGGCGGACGTGGCCCGGCCGCGGCCGGTGAAGGCGGCATTGTCGGCGGCGGGGGTGAGTGTGGCGGTGTTGTTGGTGATGTTGATTGCATTTAATGACCGGATGCCGACGGCGATGGCGCGGGTGTTGCGCCCGACGGCGGCGATTGCGCCGGTTTCGTGGATAAAGCTGCATTCGGTGACGGGTGATCGCCAGGTGCTGCAAGGTGAGCCGGTGACGATCGAGGCGGTGGTGGATCGCGGCAGCGTGGACGGGCTGACGTGCAGTTTGCAGGGCGCGAGCGGGCGGTGGCATGATTACCCGATGGCGGCGGCGGGCGAGGGTCGTTTTGTGCACACGATCGAGGCGGTGAGCGAGGATTATGCGTACCTGCTGCGCGGTGGTGGGACGTGGACGGCGACGTATGCGGTGAAGATGCTGGTTCGGCCGGTGGTGGAGCGGGTTGGGGCGGAGATTCGACTGCCGGCGTACATGGAGATTACCGAAGCGCAGCCGGTGTTTGACGGGGCGACGCAGATCAGTGCGCCGGTGGGTTCGTCGCTTTTGATCAGCGCGGCGGTGGCGGGTGATGCGACGGGCGGCGTGATTGAGCTTTTGGATGCGTCGTCGTCGGAGGGGACGGACAGCGTTGACAACGAAGTGGTCTGGTTTGATGACGATTTGCCGGCCGACGCGGTGACGACGGGTAAGCTTCGCTGGGTGAACGATCGACCTTTCAGCGGCTCGCGTGGTTTTACTTTTGACTGGCAGCGCGAGCCGTTTGGGTTTTCGACGAAGCTGAGCAAGCTTGCGGTTGAACGTGACGCGACGGTGTTCGTGTATGTTCGGGCTGCTTCGGGGGCGCGGCCGGCGACGTTGACGGTGACGCTTGCGGCCGGGGAGGCGCAGTATGTTTTGAAGTGGCGCAGTGAGGGTGTGTCAGCTAGTGACGGTGATGCGGGAGCGGCGTTTACGGGGATTTGGCGGGCGGGGGCCGGGTGGGTTCGGCTGGCGGCGCCGGTGAGCGGGTTTGCAGGTGGTGAAGGTGAGGCGTTATTGTTGACGGGTGCGACGTTTTCGGTTGACGGCGGCGATGTGATGTTGGACCGGATGGGGGTATTTCGCAAGGGTACGGCGGTGGTGCGGAAATCGACGTTGACGACAACTCGTACGATTGAAATGTCGCGCGTGGAAGATTCGCGGTCGGGCGAAGGGCGGCCGGGCGACGAAGAGCGAGGTGGTGAGCGGGCCAGCCATTGGGAGGGGCGGGTCGACGTTGACCAGGATTGCTTTTACCGTCTGACGTTCAAGAACAGCGAGGGACATGCGAGTGCGTCGATGGAGCCGGTCGTGGTGCTGGCGACGACGGATCAGCCGCCGACGGTTTTGATTGAGAAGCCTGGCAAGGATTTGCTGCTCGATGAGCCGACGGTGGTGCCGGTGATGGCGCGGGCGTTTGATGATTACGGGGTCAAGCTTGTGGCGGTCGAGTTCGGCAGTTCGGCGGAGCAGTTTGATGAAGAGGTGCCGATTGCGGAGGGAACGTTCGACGAGCCTCGGCTGAGTCGGGCGTTGCTGACGGCGGTGGATGCGAAGGAGCGTGGGTTGGAGGCGGGCCAGGGCTTGTATTGGCGGCTGGTGGCGCGGGATTTCAAGGGTCAGTCGGGCTTTAGCCGGGCGTTTCGATTGGCGATTGCGACGCCGGATCAGGGCGGCGACGCGGTAGCGCGTCGGCCGGGCGCGCTGGGCGGGCTGCTGGAACAGATTGCGGGGTTGTTTGAGGTGCAGGGCGCGATCACGGAAGGTTTGGACGAAATGATCGGGTCGCTATTGCCGGCCGATCGGGCATTGGAGATTAAGGGGACTGTGAAGCTGTTGAACCCGGACGGTACGCCGATGTCGGCCGAGCAGATTCAGCAGCTTTTTGCGGAGATGGATGCACAGATGGCGGGCGAGCAGGGTCAGCGGATGGCGGCGTTGCAGGAGCAACTTGTTCGCCAGCAGCAGATGTTCGCACAGTTGCAGGGCGAACTGCGCGGTGCGGCGGACCAGGCGGGCGCGTCGATGCTATCGATGCCGCAGGAGGAACTGGTACTGAGGCAGATGGCGGAGCAAGCAGAGTGGATGGGGGGCGATCGGCCTTGGGATCAACTGGGTGAGAACCCGGGTTGGCTCGCATCGCTGGAAGAGCAGATGCCGCAAATGGGTCAGATGCTGGAGGAACTCGAGCAGCAAGTGCAGCAATTGGAGCAGGCTCGTGAAGGCATGGGGCGGGACTTTTTGGCTGCCCACGAGGAAATGATGGCGATGATGGCGGAAATGCGCGGACAGGGCGCGCTGAACGTAATGGAAGACATGGCGATGTCAGTGAATCAGCAGCTTCGGGACATCGCGGCATTGCAGAGCCAACTCAAGGAAATGTCGGAGCAGACGCAAATCGGTACGGCCGAAGAACTGGAGAAACTCAGTGGAGAACAAGCGGCGTTCGACGAACGGACGGCGGACGAGATTGCCGAATCGATGGAACTGATGCGTCAGATGTATGACGATTGGCAAAGCGGTACGGAGATGTTTGCGCCGTGGGTGCCGCCGCGTCGCGGGGGAAATCAGACACCGGTTGAACAGGATACGCCGGAAGAGGACCCGCAGGAGCAGAAGGACGAAGATGGCGATGAAAAGGAAGCGACGGGCGCCGAGGATGAATTGAACTGGTGGGATCAGCGGGCCGACTTTTCGCAGCAATATCAATGGCTTTCGTCACAGGAGGATCGATACCAGGGACGGCAGCGGAACGTGGATCGGCCGCGGGATGATGAGCGTGACGGCGACCGGGGGCAGGAGTATAGCCCGCGTGAGTTGATGTCGATGCACCAGCAGGCGATGGGCGATCAGCTTACGCAGAACAGCGATGAACTTGGCAGCGCCGGTCAGCAGATGAGTCAGATGCAACAGCAGTTGCAGTCGATGATGCAGTCGATGCGGCAGGCGGGCGATGCGGGTCAGATGCAACAGCGGATGTCGGCGGCGATGCAGATGCAGCAGATGCTCAATTCGCCTCAGATGATGCGGATGACGTCGATGGCCGAGCGGGCCCGGGCGATGCAGATGATGCAGCGGATGGGCGGTTCGATGGGTCAGGCGTACCTTTCGCGTTTTGGCGGGTTGAGCGGCTCGGCGTATGCGATCGAGATGCCGGTGGGCGGGCCGGTGGATTTGAAGATGTCGGCGGCGCAGCGTGCGGCGGTGTATCGGTTGCCGCCGAGCCGTCGGGAGCCGCTTTTGCAGAGCATGCAGGAGCGTGGGCCGGAGGCGTATCAGGAGTTGATCGACGCGTATTACCAGCAACTGACGCAGAGTGATGAGCCATGACCGGTTGGTTTTTGAAATTGATCGGCGTCGGTGAGGGGCTGTCGTCGAACGTTGAGCGGATTGACTGGGGGTGGACGCGGCCGGCGTGGCTGTTGTTGCTGGTGCCTGCGGTGGCGGCGGGGTATTACATTGTTCGCCGTCATGCTCAGAACCTGCCGCACGTGGCTCGGCTGCCGCGGTATACGCTCAATGGTTGCCGTATTGTGGTGCTTTTGCTGCTGGTGGTGGTTCTGGCGGGCCCGATCGCGCGGCTGGAGGAAACGGTGACGCACAAGCCGATGGTGGCGGTGGTGCTGGATATTTCGCAGAGCATGGGGCTTGCGGCCGGTCCGTTCGGCGGTGACGAGATGTCGGCGGTGGCGGCGGCGGCGGGGTTGGTCGAGGCGGCTGAATCAGCGGATGGTGCAGCGCCGGTGGATGCTCAAGTTCGAAAGACGCTGAATCAGATTAGCCGGGTCGAACTTGCGAAGACGGTGCTGGGCGCCGATGAGCGGGCGTTGATGGCGGCGCTCGATGAGCGGTTTGATGTCCGTCAATTCACAGCCGCCGGTCAGCTTCGGGCGCAGGGGGTGATGGAAGCGGCGGAGGAAACGGGCGACGCCGACGGAGCACGAGCGCCTGGGGGTTCGACGACGGCGTTGGGGGATGCGATTGACCAGGTGATTGATGAGTCGGCGGGCGAATCGCTGGCAGGGATTGTGCTTTTGTCGGACGGGCGGTCGAATTCGGGCGCCGATGCCCTGGCGGTGATTGAGCGTCGGGGGGGGCGCGGGTCGGACGGACAACCACTGGCGCCGGTTTGGGCAGTGCCGGTTGGTGGGCGTGAGCGTGGCGCCGATATCGCGGTGGTGGACGTGGTGGCGCCGGCGGAGGTGGCGGTGGATGATACCGGTTCGCTGGTGGCGACGATCGAGTCGTACGGATTCGACGGCCGGTCGATCAACGTGAAGCTGATGAAGGGGGCGGAGGCGATCGACGAAACGCCGTTGACGCTACTTGACGGGCGGCGGCAGCGGGTGGAGCTTCGCTTTGGGCCGACGGCGGCGGATCGGGGCGACCAATTACTGTCGGTGGAAGTGGAAACTGCGGCGGAGGAACTGGTGGGGCAGAACAACCGTCAGGTGGTTTCGGTTCGCGTTGACGACGAGTCGTTGCGTGTGCTTTATTTGGAAGGGGCGCCGCGATGGGACTTTCGGTTTTTGGATCATGCACTTCGGCGGGACGGCGGGCTTGATGTGACAATGGTGGTCGAGGCGCAGTTGCAGGCAGCGGGCGAGCCAGGTACGAGCGGTGAAGGCGGTGATGGTAACGCGGGCGGCGACGGCGGTTCGGCGGAACCGGTTTCACTACCGGTGCGGGCGAAGCTGCCGGAAGATGCTGGGGGCTTTGCCGAATATGACGCGGTGATCGTGGGTGATGTTTCGCCCGCGCTTTTGCCGCGGCGATATGTGGAGCAACTGGTGCGGGCGGTGGAGGAAGAAGGGGTGGGCCTGATCGTGCATGCTGGTTCGATGCATATGCCGCATGCGTTTGGTGATGGGGATGATGCGTTACAGCAGATACTGCCGGTGCGGTTGGAAAGTCGCGGAGTGCAAGCGGCGATGGGCGCCGATGCGAACAATATGGATGAAGCGGGCGACGGCGGTGAAGGGAGCGGGCCGGTGGCGTCGATTGCGATGATTGGCGGCGGCGGTTTGACGGCCCCGGCGTATGCGCCATTTCGTATGTCGGTGACTGCGGCGGGCGCAACGCACCCGGCGCTTCGGTTGTATGACAGTGCTTCGAAGAACCGTCGGCTTTGGAGCCGGATGCCGCTTTTTTACTGGGCCGCGGCGGCGGCGACATCACCGGCGGCGGGGGCGGAGATATTGGCGGAATTCGAGACACCCGACGGCGCCCGCCCGCTGATCGCGGAAAGGCGGGTGGGGCGGGGGCGGGGGATGTTCATCGGTACGGATTCGACGTACCTTTGGCGGCGGAATATCGGCACGCATTTGTTTTACCGGTTTTGGGGTCAGGCGATTCGCCACGTGGGCGGTCGGTCGGTGCAGGGCGACGACAAGAGCTGGTTGAACATCTACCCGGGGCGGGTCGAGCCGGGTGAGGACGTGTCGATCGAGTTGTTTGCGGTATCGGAAGAAGGCAAGCCGCTGGGCAGCAAGCGATTGAAGATGCAGGTGCAGCAGGGCGAGATGGTCAAGGCGATCAGTTTGTCGCCGGCCGACGAGCCGGGCTTGTATCGGGGGCGCTGGCAGAGCGAAGAACCGGGCCAGTTTCGTTTTTCGTATTCCGATGCGCGGGGGCAGGTGTTGGCCGGGGCGGTGGTGGTCGGGCATGCGGGGCTGGAGTTCATTCGGCCTGACATTGACCGCGACGCGCTGGGGCGATTGGCCGAGGCGAGCGGCGGGGGGCTGATCGAGCTGCATGAGCTGGCCGGTCTGCCGGGGCGGCTGAGCGGCGGGCCTTCGACGGTGACGAACAAACTTGAAGATGAATTGTGGGACAATTGGTTGACGCTGGTGATATTGATCGGTTTGTATTGCACCGACGTGGGTGTGCGTCGTGTGCTGGGGTTGTCATGATGAAGCATCGCGGTAGCACAATGCGGCGGCGTGGCTGTTTGGCGGCGTATTGGCTCGCGGCAGTCGTTTTCGGTATCGCGGTGACGTCGCCGCAGTTATGGGCACAGGGCACGGGTGCAGCCGAATCGGTGCTGCCGGACCCGCAGCAGATGGTGCGGGTCGAGGCGGCGGTGGATAAGGCGCTCGAGTACTTATTGAAGCATCAATACCCCGACGGTTCGTGGCCGAGCGGCAAGGGGGTCAACAACGGGATCAATTCGCTTTGTTTGCTGGCGTTTTTGGGTCGCGGGCATGTGCCGGGCCGCGGCCCGTACCAGCCGGTGGTGGATCGTGCAGTTGCGTTTATTTTGTCGACGCAGCGGGGGGATGGTTTGTATCAGACGCCGAACAGTTGGAACGGCGTGATGTATGAGCACGCGCTGGCCACGCTGGCGATGATCGAATCGTACGGGTGGATACCGACGCCTCAAATGCGCCAGAGCGTGCAGCGGTCGGTTGATCTGATCGTGGCGGTGCAGTCGCCGCAGGGCGGCTGGCGGTATCAGCCGGCGCCGAATGATGCGGACCTGAGCGTGACGGTGATGCAGGTGGTGGCGTTGCGAGCGGCGCAGAATGCACGGCTGACGGTGCCGCAGGAAACGATTGATCGGGCCCGGGCTTACGTCAAAAGTTGCGCTGCGGGGCCTGGATTCAGTTATCAACCGGGCGGCGGCCCGACCCAGGCGCAGTCGGCGGCCGGGGCGCTGAGCATGGTGCTGCTGGGCGGGTATGAAGACCCGCAGGTGCAGACGGCCCTTAAGCATTTGCAGTCGACCGATTACAACCCGGGTATCGGCTACTTCTGGTACACCAACTACTACGCGATGCAGGCCCACTTTCAGGCGGGCGGCAATCACTGGCAGGCGTGGCACCCGCGGGTGCGCAAGACGCTGCTGGAGATTCAGCATGACGACGGAAGCTGGCCGGGGCTCAGCGAAGCGCAGTACGGCGGCGAGGCGAAATGCTATTCGACGGCGATGGGTGCGATGACGCTCGAGGTGTACATGCATTATTTGCCGGCGTACCAGCGATGATGGTTTTCGAAGCTGTGAAGTGACGAAGATATCGATTGAATGAGATGAGGTGGGTTATGGAGCCTGCGATGTTCAACGTGAAGTTCAAGTGGCGGCCCTGCGCTTTGGCGGCGACCTTTGTTTGGCTGACCGCGGCGGGGCCGGTCATGTCGGCGGGCATGATCGAGGCGGAGCTGAAGACGAAGAAGCCGCCGGTCAAGGCGTGGGCGATTCATCGCAAGTTCACGAAGACCGGCCTGGCGTTCAAATCGTACGTGGGTCGGATCAAGGACGGGCGGTTGGTTGTCGAGGGGTTGGCGGTGCCGGGTCGATACGATTTGAAGTTTCAGATGGAAAAGGGGTTTATCGAGGGCTGGGACGCGGCGGTGCCCGAAAGCGACTATGTCGAGGAGCAGCCGCTGAGTGACGAATCACGGCAGACCGTTTTGAAGAAGATGCACCACAACTCGATACTGGCTTATTACGACCGGGCGGTGGTGCTGGATGTGCAGGGCAATATTCAGAATGCGGCGGTGCTGGTGGCCTTTTTGCGCAAGCGGCCGTTCGTGGGCGGGGGTTATAAGCCGGGCGAGTGGACCTGGCGGGTCGAGCGCTGGCATTGGGAGGACCCGCTGGAGCATACGTGGACGCTCAATCAGGAGCAGCCGTATTACGCGCTGGTGCGCACGCGTTTTTATGAAAAGGATTTCAAAGCACTGCACACGACGTATGCCCGCCATTTGGGGGCCATTGCGTTGACGGATGAGCGGCCGAGCGTTGACCTGGGTATACTATTGTTACCAGCGCCGAAGCCGGGCACCCATGCGATCGGCCCGGACGGCAAAACCACCAAGCCCATCGTCATCAAACCATGGCAACCCCCGGACCCCCGGGACGACCCGGATTCGACCGAGGCCAAATCAGAACAAGGAGACTGATCATGAAACGCGCGATGTTCGTCGTAGGATTGATCATCATTTCGAGTACGGCGTGGGCGGCCGAGAACCGCAAGTTGGGGACGATCGGCCCGCCGCCGCGCCAATCGCCGCAGCGTCAGGCGTCGGGCGAAGGCCTGCCGCCGCTGCCGCTGCCGGCGACGCCGCTTCGCCGCAGTGAGCCGAAAGCCGAGCCCGCAGGGCCGCTGTTTGTCGGCAAGCTGATGTATGGCGACTACCAGGATTACATGCCCAACCCCGGCGATGTGGACAACCTGCTTCGCCATGTGCGCACCAACCTCGATGTGTGGTACGGCCATCAGATGATGAGCGTGGACGAGGTCGCCGAGATTTACAAGCAGGGCAAGACGTGCGAAGTGCCCATGCTGTACATGACCGGGTATCAACCGTTCGAGTTTACCGCCGAGCAGCGTGAAGGGCTGCGGCAGTACCTACTCGACGGCGGGACGCTGGTTGGCGACGCGACGCTGGGCAGCGAGCAGTTCGCCCGATCGTTTCGCACGCAGGTGGCGATGATGTTCCCCAAGCGCAAGTGGTCGCTGCTGCAGCCGGATCACCCGCTGCTTCGCAGTTATTACGGTGCGCAGACGGCGCGTTACTTTTCGATTTCGAAGGGCGTCGGCAGCATGGTGAAGGGCCCGCCGGTGCTCGAGGGAATGAACATCGCCGCTCGGACGGCGATCGTGCTTTCGCCGTATGACATGACGTGCGGGTGGGACGGTTTTTATGCACCGCCTGCCGAGGCCCGCGTGCCCGATGCGCCGCGGACGAAGGCGACGGCGCCGGATGATGCGGTGCGGCTGGGCATCAACATGGTTGCGTATGTGGCGGCTGAGCGCAGGTTCGGCAAGGCGCAGGCGCGGACGCGGACGAGCGAGGCGTGCGAGGCACGCGCGTTTAGAACCGATGTTTACTCGGTGTTTCAGCCGGCGCGTGCGAGGCACGC
>NYZD01000013.1 GCA_002685935.1 Planctomycetaceae bacterium
GTTTGGGACAGGACGCAGGTCTGGATATACTGGGTCCCTGGCGGCTCGGGGCGGTCTCGGGCGCAGTTCAACTGGGAAATATCGGTCAAGTGATCTATCGAAACTGGCGCGAACCATGAATGTCACGATGACCGCGCATCATCGGGTGACACATCCCGTTTCAACGCCACTCGGTTTGCGTTCAATCGACCCGTTCACGATCATGCCCAGCGTTGCATCAATCCACAACTGCAAGTGATCGGCCGTGACGCCGCCTGAAAACTCACCCCCCGACATTCCGAATGATGATTCACCTCAGCCGCTAGGCCAATCGATCAAGCAGCGCGTCAGAAGCGGGTTCGTCTGGGTCGTCGTCGGCTATGTCACCGGCATCATCGTCCAGATGGGCAGCATCATGGTGCTCACGCGCCTGCTGTTCAAGGATATATTCGGCCTGATGGCGATCGTCGCCGTCGTCGTCCAGGCGCTGTCCCTGTTTTCAGACATGGGCGTCGGACTCAGCGTCATCCAGAACAAGCGCGGCGACGACCCCAGGTTCCTCAATACCGCATGGACCGTCAGCATTCTCCGTGGCTTCGTCCTCTGGATCATTGCCCTGCCCATTGCCTGGGTCGCGGCCGGCTTCTACGAGCAGAACATCCTCAAAGCCCTGATTCCCGTCACCGCCCTCACCGCCATCATCCAGGGATTCTGGGCCACGTCCGTCCACACCGCTCAGCGCCATCTGCAACTGGGCCGCCTCACCTTCCTCCAGGTCTTCGCCGCGGCATGCGGTAGCGCCGTCGCCATCGTGTGGGCATGGATGGACGCCACCATCTGGGCCCTTGTCGCCGGCGCGCTGGGCAACGCGATCGTCTACCTGGCGCTCACCCACCTCGTCCTGCCCGGCATCCGCAATCGGCTCTGCTGGGATCGCGATGCCGCCCGGTCGCTCTTCACGTTCGGGCGATGGGTCCTGCCCAACACGATCATCGGGTTCACCGGCAACGCCGTCGACCGACCGATGCTCCTGAAACTGGCCGACGAAGGCACGACCGGAATCTACTTCATCGCCTTCCAGATCTTCCAACGAGCCTGCAGCTTGATCACTCGCCTCGGAAGCACCGTCCTCTTCCCCGCCCTCTCCCGACGCGCCGATCTGCCCCGAGATGAATTGCGACGCCGACTCGTCCGCCTCCGCGGCCGAGGGCTGCGGCTCGCCGCGGTCGGACTGGCTCCCATCGTCGTCGTCGCCGATCTCGTCTTTGAAATCATGTTCCCCCCCGATATCGAAACCGGCGCCTGGATACTGCCCATCCTCATGGCCGGGCTCTGGGGCGTCATCCTCGCCAACACCATCACCCCCGTCCTGCTCGCCATCGGAAAACCCCAATACCAATTGTTCGGCAGCGTCCCCCGATTGATCGTCGTGTCGATCGGCTGTTACTTCGCCTATCACGTCGTCGGCCTTCACGGCTTTGTCGCCGCCGTCGCCATCGGGCCCTTGGTGCGTTACATCGGCATCAGCGTCGGCCTGTGGCGCCAGGGACTCCACGCCGTCAGGCAGGATCTGCTTCACACCCTCCTGTTCGCGGCGCTCCTGGCCGAAGGCCTTGCCATCCGTTGGGCACTGGGATTGGGCACGCCCCTGGATCGATTGCTGATGAATTAACCGATCGCCCGTACGTCCACCCTCACGAGCCCTGCCCCGCGTACGCCACCTCCATCAGATCGCCCACCGCGTCGACCTCACGCCCCCCGCGCCACACCCGCCGGACCCGCAACCCGTCATCCCACGCTGCAAAATCAGCGCACAGCCCCGGCGACAGCATCCCGATCTCATCGTCAACCGCTGCCGCCTGCGCCGCGTTGCGCGTCACCGTCTGAATCGCCACGTGCGGCAAGATGCCTGTCACATTCACAAAGTGACGGAAATCGTCCGGCAGCAATCGTGCCGATCCCGCCAACTGACCGCTCGGTAAACGCCCCACTCCGTTCACCTTCTCCGCCTCCAACCCCGAATCAAACGTGAACGGCCCATCCGGCACCCCCGCTCGATTGATCGCATCCGACACCACGCAGATCGATCCCAACCCGCGGCACTTGATTGTCAGATCAATCATCATCGGATGCACGTGCGTGCCGTCGGTAATCAGATGAATGAACCGCACGCGATCATCCGTCAACGTCACGTGCTCGACCGTGGGCTGCTGGACGCCCGGCTCCGCCGGACTGCTCTGATTGTTGTTCCACATATGACCGACCTGTGATATCCCCGCGTCCACACAAGCCGTCACCCGCTCCGCCGAGGCCCCCGAGTGCGACATCTCCACAATCTTGCCCGCCGCGTGAAGCGTCCGCACCGCTTCAACGTCCCCCTCAATGCCCGGCGACACATTCACCATCCGTGCAATGTCGCCGCACACCTCTAGGAACCGATCCACGTCCGCCGGCGTCGCCGGCCAAACCAGCGCCGCATTGTTCGCGCCGATGAACTGCGCATCGTAGAACGGACCCTCGCACAACGCCCCCAGGTTGCGCGACGCGTCCAACCCCTCATACGCCATCCCCGCCCGGCACTTCCCCGCCAGCCGCGGCCAGTCGTCTGTCTCCACCGTGCCCAGCGTCGTTTGAAACGCCGTCACCCCCAGCGCCAAATACTGCCGCGCCACCTCAACCTGATCGTCATGCAACAGACTCAGATCAAACGCGCCGCCCACCATGATGTCGATTAGCCCCGGCGACAACGCCATGCCCCCCAGATCCGTCACCGGCAGGTCGCCGCCGTATCGGCCCCGCTCCACCGCCTCGATCCGCTGACCTGACACCACCACGTGCCCGTCGAAACACTGCCCATCACCAATCCACAATGTCGCATTGTCGATGACCTTCCGGTCCGCCGATTGATTCACGATGTGCTTCTCCTCAATACCCGGATCTCACAGTTCAACCCGCTTCCCCGTCTTCCACGACTCGATCGCCGCGTCAATCACATACATCGATTGAATCGCGTCCCCCGGCGGACTCTCCACCTCGCCCTTCCCATCAATCGCATCAAAGAAGCGCTGATGCTCCGCTTGATAGACCTCATCCCGCGCGCCGCCGATGATCTCCTCGGCCACGCTCCCCTCCCAGCCGCCGCTGCCCACGCGCTGCAAGCCTGTCTCCGCATCCAGATGCACCCACCCCTGATCGCCGATCGCTTCATACCGCGCCTGCGCCGGCGCCTGAATAAAATTCAAATGAATGTAACTCACCAGCGGCTCGTCATAGTCGTACGTCATCGACACCACATTCGGATTGGACTTCAACTCCACCGTCGGTGCCAGACACGCCGCCGCATACACCCCACGCGGATTGTGACCCAGCATCCAATACAACAAGTCCGGCTGATGCGCGTAGTCCAGCATCAGCGACCCCTCCATCCTCGCCTGATGCCGTGACCGTGACAGCACCAGCGTCAGGTACGACCCAATGTGCATGTTTATGTGCACCAGTTCACCAAGCCGACCGCTCCTGACAATATCTCGAAACCGCACCACCGACGGCGAGAAGTGCAGTGAGAACCCAATCGACAGCAATCGATCGCTCTTCTCCGCCGCCGCCTTCATCCGCTCCGCATCCTTGACGTTATCGCTCATCGGCTTTTCACACAGTACGTGGCACCCCGCCTCCAACGCCGCGATCGTCTGACCCGCATGAAACGGCGCCGGCGTCGCGATCAGCACCACGTCCGGCCCGCTCGATAGCGCCGCCTCAAAGCTCGGATGCAACACCCGCAGATCACTGATCTCCGGTCTCGCACGCTCCACCGCCTCCGCGTCCAGCTCCACCGCCTCCAACGACACGTCCGGCCGCTCCGCCAGCAAACGCGCATGACGCTTCCCGATCGAACCCAGCCCAACCACAACCACTCGCCACCTATCTGACATCACACGCTTCCTTTCACACGTTAACCCGAAATACTGACCGTCGGCGGGTGGACGTAATCGTGATACCGATCACCCACCCGTCCTTTGCCCGCGTCAAACTTATGACAATACAAACGATAGCGAAACGTCAGCGTCTCATCCGCTGCGATCGTGTGTGATCCCTCCGTCAGCCAGCCGCTCTGGAATGCCGAATGACCAAACGGATTCGCCGTCATCAAGCCATAGTTCCGCACGTGCCACGGCGTCGGATGACGGAAGTTAAACGGATGATCGAAGATCGCGATCCCCACGTGATGCATCTGCCCGTCCGCATCCGCCGCGGGACCTGAGTAATCACACCAATGTGCCGGCTTCCCCCACGTCTCCGCTTCGCCGATTCCGCCCACGCTGTTCTCAATCTGTCCGCCCTTGTCCCCGTCCATCGTCGTCGCCACCCGCACCGAGCAGACCCCCCCCTCCTTCGTATCGCCCAGCCGCACGTCACCAGACAGCGGCCTCAGCGCCACCTCCAGATCCATCAAACGCGCCGCGTCCGGCGTGTTCAAAACACGCGCCGTCCGCCATTCCTCCATGATCGGCTGACGGTCGCGATCCTGCCAGATCAAACGCTGCTGGAATTGACCGAACACCGCCCCGCTGATGACGGCGCCAAACTCCTGATGCGCCTGCCACGCGTGATCTTCCTCCTCCATCCAGTTGTCCGTCCCGTTCACATCCCCGTGCGCCACCCACACCGATCGATGATGCTTGTGATCGTCCGTCTCGCCCGCAACGTGCTCGATCATCGGATACGCGCGCGTCAGTTGCGCCCCGCCCGGTCCAAGAAAGGGATAAAAGTAAGGCCGCGCCACCGCCGGGTCATAACAGTACGTCGCAAACGCCTTCCGCCCCACGCGAATCTCAATCCGCTGCGCCCCCTCCTGATGGTTCAGCACCACCCGCGACCCTCGCCCCGACTTCCCCGCCGAATCGTATCGAAGCGCCGCCCGCTCCCCCGCCGCCAGCCTGTCCATCACAAAATACAACTGCCCATCATAGACTTGGCTCGCGATCGCCTTGCCCGTGCCGGTGTTTATCAGTCCGCCCTTGGCGCCCGCCGCAACATCATCCGGCAACGCAACCGACACCACCGCATGCCGCCGATCGTGCGGGCCCGCATCCACGTTGATCTCAATTGTCGCCACGTCCAGATCCTCCCATTGACCGGTTACGACAGATCCACCGGCTTGCCGCCGTTCTTCGCCGAATCATAAATCGCGTTCAGCAACTCCACCGACATTCGCCCCTGCTGCGCATCACAGACCAACGGCGTGCCGTGCTGCAGTGCCGACACCACGTCCTCAACCACATTTTGATGGGGCACCAGACGCTTCAGCTGCCCCTCACGATCCGCGTGCTCTTCCAGAAACGCCCAACTCGGATCCTCGCCGAACATCACAATCACGCCCCCCTCCGATCCGTGCACTTCCACGCCCCAGTATCGGCTGTCCGGAAACGTCGTCGTGCCCATCACCGTGCCCATCGCCCCGGATTCAAACTCGATCAGCGCGATACCCAGATCTTCGGTTTCGATCTTATGCGTGAACGTCCCGATCCGACCGATCACCGACTTCGCTCGACCCATGAACCACACGATCTGATCGATCGCATGAATCGTCTGATTCGCCAGCGCCCCGCCCCCGTCCATCTTCCACGTCCCCCGCCAGCCGCCCGCATCGTAATATTCCTGATTCCGATACCACTTCAGCCGACCCTCCGCGAGAACCGGCTTGCCCAGCAATCCATTATCCAACGCATACTTGATCTGCTGAGACTCATCGCAGTACCGCTGTTGGAAATCAACCCCCAGCAGCTTCCCCGACTTTTCCGCCGCGGCAATGATCGAGTCACACTTCGCGACCGTCACCTCCATCGGCTTCGTCGTGATCGTGTGCTTGCCCGCCTCAAGCGAGGCAATCGCAATGTCCGCATGCAACCCCGAAGGCGTCACCACGAACATCACGTCCACGTCGTCGTTCTTCAGTGCATCATCGACGCGGTCCGTCCAGTCGCAGCCCAGGTCCGCAGCCGTCTCCTTGGCCAGATCGCGATTCAGATCCACCACCGTCACCAGGTGCGCCCCCGCCGTCTCGTTGACCAATCCCGCCCGAGAGCGGCCCATCCCCAGGCCCACCACCGCGAATCCAATATCACTCATGATGCCTCACTCCCTTCTAACCGGCACGCCGGCCCCCGTTCGGATCGCCCAACCTATCGTCCGACGCCACCACCGGCAAACCCCCTGATCTGGACGCGCTGCCCGGCATTCCCGTACCGTATCACCTGACTCAACCGTCCGAATCCGCCTCATCGCCCACCCGACGCGACTCGCGCAGGAGAACCGGACATGAACCCCAACCCCATCCAACTCGCCCGTCTGCTGACCCTCGTCGCATGCCTGTTCACCACGCCTCTGGCTGCGCTTGCCCAGGACAAGCCCGACCCACTCGATAGCCCCCGCGTCCTCGGCGCCGGCAAGATCTTCATCCGATTCACCAACACCCGACCCGACGACGTCCCCATCATCATTCGTCTTCACGTCGTCCCCAATCACCACAGGCCGTTCACTTGGGCCGGCAAAACCGTGCGCATCGGCCAGGCCGGCGAAGGCGATGAAACCTATCTCCCCGCCGGCGATACCACCCCCTGGATCGACGTCGGCCGCTACATGACCAGACGCGGCACACGCAGCGGTGACACCTACCTCTCCACCGTCCTTTGTGGCGTCAAGACCAAACCCAAATCCACCGGCCTCCACCTCATCGCCGACGTCGCCCAGGGACCCGGCACCCGCATCATCCGCCGCATCGCCGTCGACAAACCCGAACTGCCCGGTGAGGGCCGCGATCGCGCCTACCCCTGGATGCTTGGCTACAGCGTCTGGAACGGTGGTCAGCCCGCGCTCCCCACCCTCGGCCTGCTCATCCCCACCCAACCCGACATCGTCCCCCGCATCTACACCCTCGAAGAAGCATTCGCCGCACAGCTCGACGTCATCGAGGACTTCCCCGACTCCGGCCGCGTCCCCACACAGTTCGTCTTCAAAACCAGCGATCACCCGCAAATGCGCGAAGTCCTCGGCTACCCCAAGCACATCGTCGAAGGCAATCACGGTGACGAAATTGCCATTCACCTCGACACCCCTGTCGAACAGCAGAACGCCCGCTTCCGCGCACACCTCAAAGCCAGGGGATTCAACCCCCTCGACCTGATGTCCGACGACACCGCCGCCCAGGCCCGCGACCTGCCCACTGACCAGCAATGGCAACACGTCACCGTCGTCCCCGCCTTGCCCGACAAGCCCTTCCACTTCTACGAATCCGCCGATTTCCGCTACAAGCTCTGGTACGAGGAACTCGCCGCAAAAACCAGGAAGGTCGAACAAGCCAACCCCGGCAAGACCGTCCTCGCCGGCGCAAACTTCAGCCCCCACATGAACGTCTGGCCCGACGTCCGTCAGTGGGTCGGCCCCTTCCGCGCCGGCGCCATGACCATGACCTGGACCGAAGACTGGTGGTGGCAACTGCCCGAGTGCTCCCCCCAGGTCTATGGCTTCTTGCTCGATGGCCTCCGACTCGGTGGCTCGTACCACGGTGCGCCCATGCAATATTACGTCATGCCCTTCCGCGGCAACTCCGAAGATAACATCCGCCGCATGCATGGCCTCGCCTACGCCCACGGCACCAAGATCATCAATCACTTCGTCACCAAGAATCAGGCCATGATCACCTGGGACTACGTCGACCAGATCGAGAGCCCCCGGACCTATCAGGCCCTTCACGATCTGATCCGCGCCA
>NYZD01000014.1 GCA_002685935.1 Planctomycetaceae bacterium
CGGCTGGGCAAGCACGTATCCGCCCCGCGACCCGCGCGTCGATGTCACAATCCCCGCCCGCTGCAAATCCTTCAGCACGTTCATCAGCAGCGGCAGGGGCATGCCGTGGAACTCGCCCGCGATCTGACGCGCGCTGATCGGCTCGCCCCCGCTGGCATGGGCCTCGGCCAGCCGCGTCAACGCAACCAGGCCGTAATCGGTTTTCCGAGAGAAACTCAGCAAAGTCCTGCCCCTATCGTCAACGGAGTATTTCTACCGTCGGCATATTAATAGCACCCATTCAGTACGAAATCAAGCGACGCGCGGTTCGCGCGCTATCCGTCGTATTGTCAATGGATTACGGGAAGCGATGGTCGGGCCAAGCTCTGTCCCGCCAACCCGCCGCCCGTTGGCCGCCTCGCCCCCCCGGCACGCCCGATCGCCGATTCCGACTTGCCTGCACGCGCGCCGCGTAGCCCATATCATGCCGCTTCCAACCAGCGCTGCGGCGCGCGGTGAACATCCAGACAGACCCACAAGGAGCATTCGATGCTTTGGCAAGAAATGAGCCGTCCGCAAATTCAGGCAGTCGATAAGAACCTGCCCGTCGTCCTGCCCCTGGGTTCATGCGAACAGCACGGCACGCACCTGCCGCTGTTCGTCGATTCCATGCAGCTCGATGCCATCGTCAGCCGCGTTGAATCCGCGCTCACCGACAAGGTCCTCACCCTCCCCACGCTCTGGCTGGGCAGCTCCCATCACCATCTCGACTTCCCCGGCACCATCAGCGTTAAACCCGTGCTCTACACGCAGATGCTCATCGACGCCGTGCAATGCATCGTCAAGGCGGGCTTCGGCCGCATCCTCCTGCTCAACGGACACGGCGGCAACAAGGCGCCGGCCAACGTCGCGCTCCAGCAACTTGCAATCGAAGACGACAACGCCGACGGAAAACTCCTCGCCCTCGCTTCCTGGTGGGAGCTGAGCAGTCAGCAGATCACTCAGAAAAAGATGCAGACCAAACAGCGCTCCGTCGCCCACGCCGCGGAATTCGAAACATCCATCATGCTCGCCATCCGCCCCGACCTCGTCGACATGTCCAAAGCGCAGGACGGCCCCTCCGTCATCGATACCGATTGGATTCGCACCAGTGATCCCCAATCCGACCGGGTGTCCATCTTCGCCCGATTCCATCGCTTCACCGCCAGCGGTTCGATGGGCTGGCCGACCCAGGCCGACGCAGACAAAGGCAAGCGCATGGTCGAAGGCGTCGCCAATGACGTGATCGACTTCCTGGGCGATTTTGCGGCATACCCCCTGCTCGAAAAGCTCGGCCCCGGCTAATCCACGACACCCGCTGGTGTCTGTCACAACTCAGCAGCGCCGCCGGCGACGAAGCAACATCCCGCCCAGCAGCGTCAACCCCGAAACCGCCGTCACTGGCGCCGGGACCGCCACGCCGCCGCCGCTCAATAATGCGCCCGGTGATCCCGTCCCCCACTGGAACCCGACCACGCCCAGGTCCGCCACGTCCACCAGGTCATCGTCGTTGATATCCGCGTTGAACGGCAGGTTCCCCGATGTGCCCCATTGCCCCCCGACCAGGCCCAGGTCCGCGACGTCCACCACGCCGTCGTTGTTGACGTCCCCGTTGCCCGTCACCACGTTCGCGAACACCTCAAAGTTTGCGAATTTCATCGCGTGCGGCGTGTTCGTGTCCGCCGAATCCCGATCGAAATACATCCCCACCGACGTGATGTTATCGAAGATCACCTCGCCCAGATCCGGGTCCAGATACGTCGCGGTGTCCTGATCGAAACCGAAGTCCGTCGTCGTCGGGTTGTACTCCGCCCAATTCAGATCCAGCGGGCTGAACACCGTCTCCAGCGTCGCGAACGGGCTCGGCAGCGGATCCCAATTCTGATCCGCCACGTAGAACTGATCGCCGTTCTTCACCACCGGCCGCGCGTTCTCCACGTTCCAGTCGCGGATGTTACGCACCTTGATGTAACTGTTCGGATCGAACTCCACCCGGCGGTCATCGGCGCCGTTGAAAAAGTCCTCCTGTTTCCACACAAACACCGCCCGCCAGTCGTTTGTGTCGTCCGACGTATCGCCCGGGAAATTAAGTGGATTCGCTTCCTTCCAATATGAGAAAAACGTCAGATCGCTGAAGTAGTTCCCCGGGCCGCTCCCGCCCGCCTGCGGTTCCTGCTGGACCGTCGCCTGGCTCCAGTGGTTGCCGTTGAACGGACCTCGTGCGTTCACATTGTAGAAATTCGCTTCGATCCCCCCGTAGAACACCGCGCCCGGCAGCGTCGTGTCATATCCCAGCCCGCCCGAACCCGGAATCGTGTTGCGATCATCCGGATTCAACGGATCCGCCAGACTGAAATTCAGGATGTAGTGTGAATCATCGTTGCCGATGTACGCCGTCTCATTCGGATCGTTCGGGTCGATCGGCGTGCCGTCCACTTGATCTCCGTC
Organism: Planctomycetaceae bacterium; assembly: GCA_002685935.1. Classification (GTDB taxonomy): domain Bacteria; phylum Planctomycetota; class Phycisphaerae; order Phycisphaerales; family Zrk34. Next base: position 2,467 of record NYZD01000014.1, read on the forward strand.
CAGGTCAGTGAACCGCTGACCCGGCAACCCGTACAGCCGATGCGATCGGTAGCTGCGCTCACCCACCGTGTCGCCGCCCACCACATAATCGTTATCAAAATCCATGATGATGCGGCCGTCCGCGTGCGCCGACGAAGCGCCCGCCGCCAACGTCACACACACCGCCGCCGCTGCCAACCAGCCGACAGGGATCAGCTGCCTCATGGGACCTCACTCCGATTCGATGATTCGATCACCAAATGAACCATGTCGGAAGGATCGCCTCCGATCCTGACCCCAACGCATTGGGCCTTATCCGACGCCTCCACGTCCCTCAACCATATTCCGCGAACACCGCCAAAACAACGATTCAGCGCATTTTCCCACCGGTTCTGGGCCGCCTCAATCGTTCAATACTCTTGCGCGAATTGTAGGGTTCATGCCGACGACCGTCCCGATAACCGTACCAGTGCCTGTCCGCAAAGCTCCTATTCGTCAGCCCCGCGCCTTCGCCTCTGTACTCTTGGACCCAAACCCCTGAAATTAAACCGCTTGCATGCGGTCAATCCTCCTCGACCTTCGGCTTGTACGCCTTAGTGATCTGCTGCTGGACGTTCGGCGGCACCGGGTCGTAATGGCTGAACTCCATGTTGAAACTGCCCTGTCCGCCCGTCACCGATTTCAATTGGCTCTGATAGTTCGCCAGCTCCGCCAGCGGCGCCTGCGCCTGAATGCTCATCATGCCGCCCGGCAACGTGTCCGCACCCATGATGCGCCCGCGCTTGCCCGACAGATCCGAGTTGATATCTCCCATGTTCGCTTCCGGCACCACCACCTCCACATTCACGATCGGTTCCAGCAGGACCGGCTTGGCTTTCTGCACCGCATCAATGAATGCCCGCTTGCCCGCCGTGACGAACGCCACTTCCTTGGAGTCCACCGCGTGGAACTTCCCGTCATAAACCGACACCCGAACATCATGTAGCGGATAACCCGCGATCGCGCCTTCGGTCAGCACCTGCCGCACGCCCTTCTCCACCGCCGGCAGGAACTGCTGGGGAATCGCACCGCCGAAAATCTCGTCAGCGAACTCAAATCCCTCCCCGCGCGCCCGCGGTTCCACACGCAAATACACCTCACCAAACTGACCCGCGCCGCCGCTCTGCTTCTTGTGGCGATGGTGGCCCTCAGCCTTCGCACCGATCGTCTCGCGGTACGCGATCTTCGGCGGCGAGGTCTCCACCTCACAGTTGAAGCGATTCTTCATCTTCTCCAACATCACCCGCAGGTGCAGCTCGCCCAGCCCGCGGATCACCGTCTCGCCCGTGGAATCATCCCGGTCGACTAAGAAGCACGGATCCTCCGCCGTCAGCCGTTGAAGCGCGTTGGAAATCTTCTGCTCGTCCCCCCGGCTCTTGGCCGTGATCGCAAAACCGTCCATCGGCATCGGGTACCCCGCCGACGCAAAACGCACGTCCGCGTCATCCGCGCTGCCGGTCAACACCGCGTTCTGCTCGATCTCCTCGACCTTCGCCAGTGCACAGATGTCACCGGGTATCCCCGCATCCACCTCCGCGTGGTCCTTGCCCTGCAAATTAAACAGATGCGACACCTTGAACCCGCGCCGATCCCCGTTCACGTGCAGCGTCGTGTCTTTCGCGATCGTTCCCTGATGAATGCGAAACGCCCCCAGCTTCCCCACGAACGAATCCGTCGCCACCTTGAACACGTGCGCGATCACGGGCTTCGATCCGTCCAGCTCCGCGTGCACCTCTTGCTCGCCCTTCAGGAACGGTCGCGGATTGCCCTCCGACGGATTTGGCATCAGCTTGGCAAACAGATCCAGCAATTCTGCCACGCCCACGTCGTTCTTCGCCGACGTAAAGCAGATCGGCACCAGATGCCCTTCACGCAGCGCCCGCTCAAACACGCTGTGGATCTGCTCCGCCGTCAACTCCTCGCCTTCCAGGTACGCCATCGCGATCTCTTCATCGACCTCCACCACCTGATCCAGAATCGCCGTGTGCGCCGATTCCACGTCGCCGAAGTCCGCCTCCCCCTCGGCCTTGCTGAATACGTCCACCACGCCGGTCCCCCCGCCCGTCGGCAGGTTGATCGGCAGGCACGTCGACCCGAACGATTCGCGCAATTGCTCGACCAACGATTCCACGTCCACGTTCTCCGCGTCGATCTTATTCACGATGATCATCCGGCAAAGCTGACGCTGCTCGGCCCGCTCCATCATGCGCCGCGTGATCATCTCAATGCCCGCCTGAGCGCTCACCACCACCGCCACGGTTTCCACCGCCGGCAGGGCCGACAACGCCTGACCCAGAAAATCGGGGTACCCTGGCGTATCAATAAGGTTCACGTGCTTGCCTTGATGATCCAGATGGCAGATCGCGCTCACCAACGAATGCCCGTGTGCCTTCTCTTCGTCCTCGAAGTCACAGACCGTGTTGCCCTTCTCGACTTCGCCGATGTGGCCGATCACCCCGGCCTTGTGCAGCAGCGCCTCGGCCAGCGAGGTCTTGCCCGATCGGCCGTGGCCGGCCAAGGCGATGTTGCGAATATCCTCAGTCGTGTATTTGGGCATGGGATCACTCCATGTGCGAACCAACCGCGCGTCTCGAAAACCCTCACTTCCCGATAGAACTATCAGTATAAAGCGTTCCCCGACCCCCGCCAACCACCACGCATCTCGCCCCCGACCCGCCAGCTCAGATTGTACCGCAGAATGCACCACACCGCCCGAAGCCCGTCCCGCCAACCGATCTTCTTGCCCTCCTCATACGTCCGCCCCGCATACGACACCCCCACCTCGTACACCCGGCAATGCAGCTTCGCGACCTTCGCCGTGATCTCCGGCTCAAACCCGAATCGGCTTTCGCGAATCGCGATCCCCTGAATAATCTCCCGCCGGAACACCTTGTAACAGCACTCCATGTCCGTCAGATTCAGGTTCGTCAGCATGTTCGACAGCGTCGTCAGAAACTTATTGCCCACCGAATGCCAGTAATACAGCACCCGATGATTCTGCCCCCCCGAGAACCGTGAGCCATACACAACGTCCGCTTTGTTATCCAGGATGGGCTGAATCAGCGTCGGGTACTCTTCCGGATCGTACTCCAGGTCCGCATCCTGGATGATCACGATGTCACCCGTCGCCGCCGCGAACCCCGTCCGCAATGCTGCCCCTTTGCCCTGATTCACCGTATGAGATTGCAGCTTGATCCGACCCGCCTCCGCCAGCGGTCGCAGCTTGTCCATCGACCCGTCCGTCGAGCAGTCGTCCACGACGATCAGCTCCTTGTCCAACGCCACAGCCTCGACACGCTCGATGATGTCCTCGATCGTGTCCTGCTCGTTATAGACCGGCATGACCACGCTTAGCTTCATGGGCCAACACAATACCGAATCGGTCCCACCCCCGCGAGACCTTAATCCCCCCTTTGACTCAATTCTCCCACTGGAGCGCCGATAAATGATTCAGCTACAGTATGGGCGTAACTGACCACCTATGAAACGATACCTCGGCATCATTATCCGCATCGTCGTCGCCGCCGTCGGGCTCGGCTACGTCGCCCATACGCTGACCTGGCAGGACAGTGTCGAGCTCCCGCCCGATTATGTCCTCAACGGCCGCGCCATCACCGCCGATGCCGCCCAGACGTTCCGCATCGATGCTCAGACCGATAATCGTTACACGCTCGAACTCGTCGACGGCAGCACTGTGGATCTGCCCCATGATGCGCTCCGCGACGACGGCCACCCCCCCAAGTTTGTGCCGGGACTGATCAACACCGTCTCCGATGCGGACCTCTGGTGGCTCCTGGCCGCGATCGCCGTCATCGCGCCGGTCTACCTTTTCCAGGCCTCCCGCTGGGGCCTGCTCATGCACTGTCGAGGCCTGCCCACCCCCCCGTGGCGCACCTTCCGCCTCCTTATGGTCGGCTGTTTCTTCAACAGCTTCATGCCCGGCACGACCGGCGGCGACGTCATGAAGGCCATCTACGTCGCCCGCGGCGCCCAGCAAAAGACCGCCGCCATCATCAGCGTCATCGTCGATCGCATCATCGGCCTCGTCGCGCTCCTGTTGCTCGGCGTCGTCGCCGGTTCATTCATGTTCAGTGATGAGCGCGCCCACGACACCATCCTGTTCATGTGGGCCCTCGCCGCCGTCGCCCTCCTCGGCGCCGTCGTCTACCTCTCCGGACGCATCCGCCGCGCCCTAGGCATCGATTGGCTCATCCGCCGATTCCCCGACAACAGCATCATCCGCAAGATCGATCAGGCCACCGTCGCCTATCGCCGCCACCCCGTGGTCCTGCTCATGGCCCTCGCCCTCGCCGTGCCCGTCCACGTGCTCACGATCTTCGCCACCGCCTTCAGCGGCTGGTCCATCGGCGTCACCACCGAACTCGCGGTCCTCATGGCCGTCCTGCCCCTGGTCATCCTCGCCGGCTCCATCCCCATCACCTTCATGGGCTTCGGGGTCATGGAACCGCTCGCCATCGCCCTCCTTGTCGCCAAGCCCGATGCCGCCGGTCTGGTCGTCGCCACGGACGCCACCACCAACCAGGTCGTCACCATGGTCGTGCTCTTCCGCGTCTACCTGGTCCTCTATTCAATGATCGGCGCCATCTTCCTGATGCGCGGCCACCTCCACCTTCAGGAAATCGACGACCCAGCCCCCGACCTGCCCGGTGACGCCGATCAGCCCGTGGCCGACGGAGCCTAGCGCGGCCACGTCTACGCCAGGTAGCCGCCGTCCGATGCACCTTGTCCCGATCGCACGCCCCTATCTCTCGGCATGGCGGTGATCCGGTCGATCCAATCCAACCCGAAGTCCCTGACCCTCAGCGGTTTGCCCCAGTAGCTGCACGACCGTGTTCACGCCCTCAATGAACCTGTCGCCGTCATTTGAGTGATTCGCCAAGTCGCCCAACAGACCCAATTGTCCGGACAGATTCCCAAAGTGCCGCCGAAGTTGTTCCCCCGTTGCGCCCGCCAGCGCCGTTGCGAACAGTCGCTTGCGCGGGTCGAACGGCACGTCGTCCAGCAAAGCCGCTACTTTCAGCATCAGCGTGAGCACCTCAAGCGCCCCCCTGCCCACTGTGATCGGGTCACGATCATCGCCGCCGAGCATCGCTTCCAGCGCCCGGCTCCTGCGAAGCAGCATGTCCAGCTTGCCCTCAGCACGCCCCCCGCGCAATTGGCTCGCCCGGTCCATCAGCGCTCCAAGCCGTTGCCCATGCCCGGTCTGACTGTCCCGCAGGATGATCGTCTGCGCGTAAACGTAAAAGCAGGCATCGTCGTGGGCCTCGACCTTCGCCGCGATCTCATCCAGCGCGATGCCGTAGTAGTGAAGTCGAACACCGCCGACCGTGGCTTCGGTGGGCCGACCCGACCCCCAGGCCTTCCCCGGCGACAAGTGGTCGTACGTCTGGGCATCGCAGACCAGCGCGATGTCCACATCCGAATCATCGGCGCACAGACCCGTGGCCACCGATCCCACCAACACAAACGCAATCTCATCCACCCATGGCCGGATTTCGACGTCGTCCAGCAGGTGCGGCAGGCACCCGTCTTGGGCATGTCTGATCAATCGGCGCTGGCAGGTCCCCACGTCAATCCCCCTTCGTCTGATGCCGACACCCGCGACTTGAGGCCGATTCAGGCGTGCGCGCCCCTCAGTCCATCCGTGCCTCTTCCGCCTCGGCCTCCGCCAACTGCTGCTGGTAACGCTGCTTGTTCGTCCGCCCGTCCATCAACAGATGCATCCGACCCCGATGCTCCGCCGGCACCGCCTGATCCAGTCGATCCCGCGCCTGACCCAGATGCAGCCGCCGCGACAGATGCGTCACCACCACCGCCTCCGCCGACAGGCTCCCCAACTCCTTGATCAGATCATCCAGATGCAGATGCTTGCCCACCCGCGCCCGATCCCGATGCGTCGGGTCCAGAAACGTGCACTCGGTGATCACGATCTTTGCCGCCTGCACGTCCTCTCGGCGGAAATGACTGCCCGGCCCCGTATCACCCATATAAGCGACCAGCGGCACTTCCTTGATGTTCGTGATCTCCTGACCCGATTCCTTCAACGCCTTGAGCTTCTCCTGCGGCAGACCCACCAACTCCGGCTTCAACTTGCTCCGTCGCTCGATCACCACGTACCCCAGCGACGGCACCGTGTGATCCGTCTCAAACGCCCGCAGGAAATAATGGTTCTTCATCTCAAATTCTTCGCCGTCCGGATCCATCCCCATGATCTTGTAAGGCGTGTGCTGCGATTCCACGTCTATCCACGCCTGCATCAGATCCTGCAACGGCTTCTCCATCCGCGGATGGCAAAGCACCGTCCCCGTCCGCATCCCCTGGAAATGACGCTGAGAAAAGTAATACGCCAGACCCGCCGCATGATCCATGTGCCCGTGTGACAACGCCACGTGATTGCTCGTCAGCATCGCCCGCCGCGCCCGACCCAGATCGAAACACACGTCCAGCTCGGGAATCTGCACGAACGTCTCTTCCCCCGCGATCGAGTACCCCTGCACCCGAAACGGCGGCAAATACAGGAATCCCAGCTGCGGACTGCGCGGTGGCTCCGGCGGAATCATGCGAACCTTTCATCGGCCCCGGCTCGGGCAAACGCAGCATTCTAACCACGCCCGCCCATCCTACAAAATGCGGCGTTTCCGACGCCATGCCATCAACCAATGCCCGCCCGTCGACGGCCTACCCGCGATCACGAGATCCCCTGACCGTCACGATCGACCACCTGACCCGTCGTCGTCTGCTCGAATGGTGCAATCAAACCCAAAATCATCTCCGCGATCTTGCCCGCGTCCGCCGCTTGCGCCACATCACCGCCCTCGGTCGCCACAATCTGCTCGAGCATCGCCGTGCGGATCGCCCCCGGGCAAACGACGTTTACCTGCACGCCGTGATCGGCCAACTCCGCCGCCAGGATCTGACTCATCATGATCATCGCCGCCTTCGACGTCTGATACGCCGCCCACCCGACCCCGGCGTTCACCCCCGCGATTGACGCGACCTGGATGATCTTGCCCGACCGTCTCCGCTTCATCGCCGGCGCCACTCGCTGCACGCAGAACAGCGCGCCCGTCACGTTCACCGCGAAAACGCGACCCCACTCCGCCTCGTCCACGTCCAGCAATGTGTTGTGCCGCCAGATCCCCGCGTTGTTGATCAGCACATCAATCTCACCCAATGCCTCGCACACCTGATCGATCGCCGCGTCCACTTGCGCCTTCACCGCCACGTCCGCGCACACCGCACACGTCGCCGCGCCCGTCGTCGCCCCGATTTCCCTCGATGCCGACGCCGCGCGATCCGCATCCACATCCAGAATCGCCACCGCGCACCCCGCCGTCGCCAGCGCCTCGGCAATCGCGCGCCCCAGCCCTTGCCCGCCCCCGGTGACCACGGCCGTGTGTCCCGTTAGGTTGTTTGATTGCTTCGTGTGCAACGTCGCGCCCGCCGTCTGACCCGCTCCGCCCGATCGCAAAACCGGCCGCTGTCATCCTGTCACAAACGTCGCGAAATTATCCCGCAACAGTAACCGCACATCCCGCGCAACATCCTCCCCGCTCACCGCCCAACCCGTCCCCGCCAGATCCGCGTATTTATCCGTCAGCACCTTCCCGATCACCCGCCGGCTGTGATCCCACTTGTAGATCAACTGATCCAGCACCCGCGCGTCCGAATGCTGCGGGATGTAACTCACCCCCAGCAGTTCCGTCCGCATCCGCGTCATCTCTTCCACCAGCGACGGGTTGTTCAAAAACCACCAGCAGCCAAACACCATCAGATTGCCGAACTTCCGCGCCGCCACCGTCAACTCGTGCTGGTTTTCCCGCGCCAACATCGTGCAGAAGAACCGATTCTCCGGGAACTCACGACACAGATTGATCACGCTCTGCACGTCGCTCTTGCCCACCGTGTCGCCCGCGTCGCCCAGCCCCGGGTTCACCAGCTCGCGCCGCTTGGCGCCGATCATCATCGCAAACGGCAATCCCCGCTCGGCGCACACCGGCAGCACCACCTGCTCCAATACCTTCTGCCCCGCTCGCGCTGTCGCATCATCCCCATCAGCTGGGTACCGAAACTCCGGCCCAAGGCTCACCGCGCAATAGATCGTCCTCACCCGATCGATCCACTCCCGCAAGAACCGCCGCCCCTCTTCAATCGTCTCCCCGCTCAAATCTTCACCGACCGCATACCCCCATTCCGCCAGCCGACCCGCCGCGCCAGGCCAATCCCGCAACAGCGGATCGAACCGCAGCACCCCCGTGAACCGCGGATCGTCACCCGCCTTCGGGTTCGTCAGCCAAGTCTCCCGCTCCGGATCGTCGAACACCGCGTTGGTCATCGTGATTGATTCAACGTTCGACTTCTCCATCACCGTGTCGATGTACCCGCTCGGATCCTGCTGCGCGAAGTACTTCCGGAACCCCACCAGCGATCGGTCCGACGTGTCCAGCCCCAACAGTTGCAGCGTCGTCAGCACCCCTCGACACGATTCGGAGATCGGCGAACGCCCCACGAATAGATGCTTCCAGATGTGATCCGCCTGTTCAGCCTTGCTCATCGCCCAGAACCGCTCATAGGGCAGCTCCGTCGCCGGCACCACCCGGTACACCTCCGCCACCAGATAGTGATACGTGATCAGTTCATCCACCCCCCAGAGCATCAGCCCCGCCGGATCCGGATTCGCCCCCCCCGCCGACCCAAACGTCGGCGGATACAGGTGCGTGTGCATGTCGATGATCGGCTGATCTGCCAGGGCGGACGTCACCGTCCGCTCAATCGCCGCGTGGTCCTTTAACGGCTTGGCCATCACGATGGACTCCTATCGACCAAGTGGCGGCGGGGGCCCCGCCCATGTGCCACGTAGATCAACCACCCACCTTAATGGACTCAAGGCGATTCAACTACTCCCTGGCTCCATCCAATCCTGATGGACCGGCTCGCCGACTACCGTCTGCGACGGATCCCCAGTCCACCGAGCAGAGGTAACGCCGCGATCGCGGCCGACGGAAGTGGGACCGCTGTCGGCGGCGTGTCATCAACGCCGCCGTGGCAGTGCACATAGCGAATATTCTGGAAATTCAACTTGTCGTCCACGTAATGCACGCAGCCCTGGCTGTTGTTCACGTTGCTGCCCGCCCCGTCACCGAGCGTCCAAAACGCGATGCCGTTGAAAATCGTGTCGTTGAACTCAAACACGGACTGATTCTCCGTCGTATCGGAATAGAACATCACATTCCAACGGCCGATGCCCATGTCGCCGATCAGAATGTTGCCTTGGTTGATGTCAAAGTTACGCCCGTTTGGCACGCGGAAGATCGCGAACGAATCGGCCGGCCCGTCGACGATGATGTTTGCGTTCTCGAGCGACAGATCCGTCCCCTTCGTATCGAAGTCAATCACATTCAACCCCGAGTTGAGCTTCACGTAGAGATTCGTGGGGTCGTCCAGATCGTCACCCACGATCTGCCCCTTATCGATCCCCGTCACACTGTTGAACAGTTGAATCGTGTGGCCGTCACTCGCCAAAGTGTCGATGTAAATCCCGTTGTTGTTCACTTCGAGCAATGCAAACTCCGGTCTCGCGCCGGGAAGCGACGCAATCGCCGGCAGTGCCGCGTCCAGCGCCGTGCGCAGATCCGAGAAATCGTAGTTCTCGGTGATGCCGTTCCCAACCGCCAGTTGGTCCGCCGGGTTGCCGTCCTGCGGGTCCGGGTCGTCCACGGGATTGGGGTAATTCGGATCATTGAAAAATGAATCCGAATTATTCTGAATCGCAAAGGATGCCGGGCCCGCCGTCACGATCCCCGCTGGGATACCGATCCGGGATCGGCCCGCCGTCCGACACGTTCTTCGCGAAGATCCCCATGTTCGACACACCGAACCCGCCGCCCGGCGACGTGATCGCCACGTTGCCGCTGTAGTCAATGTGCTGCGCCTGCGGCAGTAGGCCGACAATCCACATTGGCCCGACGTCAATCGTCACGCCTGGGACGTTCGGTACGCTGCTTTCAAAAACCAGATCGGGACTCCAATCCTCGCCCGTCCCGAACGGCGGGCCGTTGTTCGCCGGGACCGGTGCCTTGATCGCGCCGATCTCGTAATTGCTCTGGTCCACCGCGTCACCGATGCCCTGGTTCGGCACGCCCTCAAGTGTGATCGCGTCGTTCTCCGGACCCGTGCCGATAAACAACCACGGCGCGCTCAAATCCACAGCGTGGCCCACCCCTGTGGGCAGCGGAATCGTCGAACCCGAAGCTCTGCTCGACAGCAGCAGAGCGCCCAGCAACACCACGCCGCACGCCGGCACCAAATGCGCAATGAATAACCGCATCGTCGAATCCCCTTCCTCGGGATCCTCCCCTCTCCTTGGACACTAGCAGCCCGTGGCAAAAGTCTCGTTGGGGGTGTTGTGGCGTGACGGGGATGGCGCTACGGTATTGGCCGTGACGGTGATTTGATCGGCGA
>NYZD01000015.1 GCA_002685935.1 Planctomycetaceae bacterium
AGCCGCCTTCCCCAGCCCCACGTCGGTGATCGTGATCGTGTGCCCCCCGTTCGCCGTCAGCGTGAATCCCGCGCTGCTCACCGCCAGAGCCCCCGCCGTCGGGTCCACGCCGTTGATCGCGTCGTTCACCCGCGTCACCACGTCGCCCAGCGTGTCCGCCGTCGTCAGGTCCACCCGCACGTCGGTGCCGTTCACGTCCACGTTGATCGTGTTCAGCGCCACCCCCCGGTTCGTCGCGCCGCGTACGTCCGCGATCCGCGTCGCCCCCGTCGCCAGTGGATTCAGGTCCAACCCGTTGCTGATCCGCGCCGACAGGGCGCCCAGCGCCGCCTCCCCGCTCACGTTGTAACCCAGCGGCGTCCCCACCCCCAGATCCGTCAGCAATTCCCCCCGACCCCCGAGATACCGAATCCCACCAAGGTCATCCTCAAACGGCGTCACCCGACTGCGATCCCCCGCGAACAGAAACACATTCTGGAACTGACGATTCACCATCTGCATCAGCGCCCCGATCTGTGCATCCACCACCTGCGCCTGGTTCGTCCGCGTCTGTGAATCGCTGCCCACCCCCACCTGGCTCGACGCGACCCCCTGCGCCTCCAACAACAGATCCGACACATCCCCCAGCGCATGATCCGTATTGTCGATCGCACCCCCCGCCAGCGAGAAGTTCTTCGCCCGCTGCTCGAAACGCTCCAGTTGCGTCCGCAAATCGATGATCGAGCTGATCGACTCCGGCGCATCCGATGGCCGATTCACCTTCCGCCCCGTCGATAGCTGCACCTGCAAATCCAGCAGCTCCACGTTCGTGCGCCGCAGATTGTTCCGCACCAACTCCGACCGAAGCTGATTGCTCACCCGCGCGATGTTCGACGGTATCGATGACATAATGCTACGTCCGCTGATTCAATAGCCCGTCTGCCCTAACCATCACTGCACCAAACCCAACAACGTCGTCATCATTTCATCCACGACCGAAATGAACCGCGCCGATCCCTGAAACGACCTTTGAAATCCCAGCAGGCTGATCGATTCATCGTCGATGCTCACGCCCCCGATCGCCTGCTGCTGCGCTTCCAGTCCTTCCAACACGATCTGCTCGGCCTCGGCTTGCCGCGATGCCTGTGAGGTCCGCACCCCCACGTCCTCAATATGACGCGTCCATTGCTCCCGTAGCGAGAATCCCCCCAGCCCCGCAATCGCCTGATCCTGCAGATCCGCCATCGCCAGCGCCGTCCGATTGTCGCCCGGCTGATGACCCAGCCCCGTCGCCAGCAGCGCCGGCGTATCCAATACCACCTGGTTCACCGCGATGTCCGACGCATCCTCGCCCACAAAGAACGTGTTCAAACCCAACCCCGCCAGCACCCCGCTCGAGTCATCCGAAAAGCTGAACTGAAAATCGCTCGACACAGCATCCAGTTGCAGCGACGCCTGCGGCGTGATCGACGCCGTCATGAATCCGTTGATCGCCGCCTCCGCGTTGATCGCATCCCGCAAATCCTCCAGGCTCATGTTCGGCCCGCCGATCGCATCCATGTCCACGTCGATCTGGGCCGTGAACTGCGCCCCCGTCGATACCTGATGCACGTGCAGCATGAACGAACCATGCGACGGCGGAAACGCCAGCTCCGCGGCCGCCGCGTCCAGCGAGGCCGTCGTGTCCGCTACCTGCACCGACCCCGTCAACGACGAAAAAAACTGATCGCCCTGGCCCTGGCTGTGCACCAGATTCGTCTGATGAATCAACTGACCCGCGAAATCGCTCACCGCCGTCACCGCGCTGTCGATCTCGTTCGTCCTCGCATCAATCAACTGCCCGATCCGACCGCTCCGCGGACGCAGCAGCGTCCCGTCCGCATCCACCCGCACCGCCACCTCCAGATCGCCCGCCGCGTTCGCCGTGAACTCCACGCGAATCCCCCGGCTCGCCCCCGCCAACACCACCGGCGTCGACCCGATAAACACGTCCACACCCCCCGAATCCTGCTCGATCGTCGATATGTCCACATACTCCGCCAACTCATCCAACAACTGATCCCGCTGATCCCGCAATCCGTTCGCCCCGCCCTGACCCCGCTCCGCAACCACAATCCGCGCGTTCAATTCCGCAATCTGTTCCAGAATCGTCGATGCCTGCTGCCCCGAACCGCGAATCGATTCATCCACGTGACGCCGCAGCACCCCCAGGTCCACGCTCAACCGATTCACGAATTCACCCAGGCTCGCCCCCTGATTCACCACCAGCGTCCGCAGCGCGTTGTCCGCCGGATTGTTCGCCAACTGCGACCACGCATTGAAGAACTCCGACATGCGGCTCGACAACCCGTCATCCTGCAACTCATTCTGAATCGATTCCAACTGCGTCAGCACGTCCTGCAGCGTCCCCGCCGCTTCGCGATCCGATATCGCCGACCGCAGCCGCGACAGCAACGCCTCGTCCGTATGACGCACCACCGCCAGCAGCCGCACGCCCCCCCCCACGAACGTCCCCGGCGCGATCTCCTGCCCGATCACCGGCGCCAGCACCGCCGACTGACGCGTGTAACCCTCCGTCGCCGCGTTGGCCAGGTTGTTACCCGCCACCTCCAGCGCCGCCTGGTTCACGCCCAGCGCCGACCGTCCGATGTTCAGTGCGCCAATCAGTCCCATGACACGTTCCGTCTAATCATTCAGCCAGTCATTCAAGCCGTCACCGCGAACGAACTCGCCACTTCCGCCGGCCCCGCCTGATTCACACCATCCCGACCGTACACCCCCGTCCCCGCAACCGCCTCGGCCACCATCCGCATCACGCCCTTCACATGACCCAGAAGAGACTCCGTCGCCAGCGCCGCCACCGCGTTCTCCGATTGAATCTGCGCCATCAATCCGCGCAGCCGTTGCTGTTGCACCAGCAATCGACCCCGCCGCGGCTCCGCCAATCGCTCCGCGATCTCCGTCAAACGTAGCGGCTCCGCCGCGTTCGGCTCCCACGCCGCCGTCAACTCACCCACGATCTGCTGCCGTTGTTTCTCCAGTTCCGCGATCTGCTGCACGTGCACGTTCTCCCGCTGACAGCAATCCTGCACCAACGCCGGCTTCGCTGCCGCCAGCGCCTGCTTCTTCCGTTGCACCAGCGCCAACAATCCCTCATGCTCGTCGTGCATCGCCCGCAGCGCCGCTTCCAGTTGACTGAGCACCTTATCCATCCTGATTCAACCCCCCCGACGACTCCGGCCCCGCCAGCCGTCGATACGTCGCATCCACAATCGGACCCGCCACCCTCGGCCCAAGCCGCTCCGCCATCACCATGTCCATCTGCGCTCCAAATACCTGCTCCCCGAATCCACCGTGAAACATCTCCGACTTGAACGGATCATCCCGCGTCTGCTTCAGCATCGGCAGCAGCAGCGCCATCGAAACCAGATCTTCAATCTGCTTCCGCAGCACCTTGTCCCGCGCCGGTGCCGCACGATCCTTCGCCATATCCGCCAGGTCCGCGATATCCGCCGCGTCCGTCTCCCGTTTCGTCTGATCCGCCAGCACTTCGATGAACCCCCCACGCCGACTGATCGCAATCGACTTCGACTCCGGTGCCGCGTCCAACGCGAAAAACGCGCCCTCCGCGGGCATGTCAAACATCCGCGCCCCACGCGCCGCGGGGATGTCAAACATCACAGAATGGATCGATTCAACCGCCATCAGTGCTCCAGGATGAGTTTCGCATGCAGCTTCCCACTGCGATGGATCTCTTTGATGATCGAAATCCGATCCTTCGCCGGCACCTTCAACTGATTGAACGCCGCCAGCAGATCCGACAGCCGCGACCCGCCCGCGCCCCGTGGATCCACCCCCACAAAATCATCCTGACGCACACGCGGATTCTCCGTCGTCGGCGGCGGCTCCGGCGTGATCGTCGTGATCGTCAAACCCGGATGAGAAATCATCACCGGCGACATCTGAACGTCTCCCGTCATTACAATGCTGCCCGTCTTCTCATTGATCACCACCCGCGCCTCCGAACGAATCAACTCCGGAGGCAGCGGCATCTCCAGCACCCGCGCGATGAACGCCGACGGATTCCCCGCCTCATAGCCCGGCACCTGAACGATCACGTTCTTCGGATCCACCGCCCGCGCGATCGCCGGACCGTCCGGACTCATGTCCTCATTCACCAGCGACGCTATCGTGTTCGCCAGCGGCCATCCCGCGTGCGCCTGATCCAGCACGATCGTCAGCCGGCCATACTCATCCAGCGATTGCGCGAAAATGTCCCGCGACATCTGCGCCCCACGCTTCACCACCCCCGTCGTCGGACTGTTCTCGTCCTCGACCACCACCGCCCCCTCCGCGAACGCATACACCGGCGAGCCCGGCACCGGACCTTTCAGCGGCGTCATGAACAGCGTCCCCCCCTCCAGGCTCGACGCCGACCCGATACTCGACACCCGCAAATCAATCAGGTCGCCCTCGCGGGCGCCCGTCTTCGGCACGAACGCCGTCACCGTCACGATCGCCACGTTCTTCACGTCCTTCAGCTCCGACAGATCCACGTTCGAATCGCCCAGCTTCTGCATCAGCGCGCTCAGCCGCCGCATCGCCGGATAGAACTTCCCACCGTCCCCCGTGCCCGGCAGACCCACCACCAACCCCACGCCCACCAGCTTGTTCGATTCAGCACCCTTGATCCGCGCGATGTCGTGCACCTCCACCGCCCCCGCCACCGGCCCCGCGATCCACACCCCCGCGATCGCCATCGCCCAGCTCATTTGCCGCCATGCACGGTTCATATCAACACCTCAATGCCAATCAGAAGTTGAACACCGCATCCAGAATCTTCGTCAACAATCCCTTCTTCGAAGTCTTCCGCAGCTCGCCCGCATGATGCTTCTCGATCCGCAAGTCAAACAACTGATTGCTCAGCACGTTGTTGTTGATCGTCACGTCCTCAGCCCGGCAATATCCCGTCAACTTCACTTCCGTTTCCTCGTCATCCACCTTGATCCAGCGCCGCGCTTCCAGCGCGATCGTGCCGTTCGGTTTCACGTCCACCACCCGCGCCATGATCCGATCCGCCAGCGTGTCCTTCCGCTCGTACTCACCTTCGCCCCCAAAATCGTTCTGGAATGACACCTCCACCTTCGGAATGTCGTTCGACGCCGTCTGATTCTGATTCAATTGAAGATCGATCAGATCCCGCAACCGCAACTGCGGCAGCGCGTCCAGCGATCCCTTCACCTTCACGTCCTTCTCCGTCTCCAGCGTCGCCTCCGATTTCGCCGAACTCGATTCACGAATGATGATCTCCACCAGATCGTTCACCTCGAACGCGCGCGGCTTCGGAATCGCCACCGCTACGTAACTCACCTCCTGTAACTCCCGATCCACCAAACGTCCTTGCTGCCAGACCGGCGGCTTCGCCGGACCATTCACCAGCAGCGAGGAGCTCTGCCCCAGCGCCGCCCCGCTCATTCCAACCACGCCGCAAATCATCCCGATCGCAATCATTCGTCTCATGCTGGGTCTCCGCGCTGTGCCGCCGCGTCGATCGCGGCCGAACGTCGTTGCTGTAATGTCACCACCTTCAATACCTGCCCCGGCCCCGTCACCCGAGCAGTAAACGACTCCCGCGTCCCCGGATGCCGGACCGTGATCACCTCGTCCAGTGTGCCGTCACTCATCGCGCGCGCCGTGATCGTCAGCATCAAATTGCCGCTCATGCACCGTACCGTCACCGCCTCACCCCGATTCACCAGCGTGGCCGGCTTGATGTCGTGACTCACGATCGGACGACCTGCCGCGATCGTCCGTACCACCGTCTGACCCGACGCCGACGTCGCATCGCTGATCGTCCGCCCCGGATCCGAGTCCATCCACAACCGGCTCGCCTTCAGATACGATTCGTCCATGATCTCCCCGCGCCGCAGTTCCCGCGTCGCTGTCAACACCGTCCGACGCACCCGCACGTGCAACCGCACCCGAAGCGTCTCCATCAGCTTCTTATCCTGGTAACACCGCACCACGATCGGCAGCCGCCCCACCATGTCCGATCCGATCGGCTCAAATTCATACCGCTCGCCCGCCACCCGGCGGTTCAGCGCCGCCGCATCCCTGTCACTGAACTTCACGTCAATATCCGCCGCCAGCGCCCCCACCGTCGCATGCACGTAACCCAGCAGGTGCTCCCGAACGGTCTCCGCCTCCCCCTCCAGCGCCAGCCGCAGCCCAACATTCGACCGCACCCCCTCGACACGAATCGGTACGCCCGCACGTTCATCCGACACTTCCGCCGGCCCCGCCGCTTTCCGCTCAATCACCACCCGCGTCGATCCCCGCAGCGTCAGGCGCGCCCAGCGCGGCCGATGATCGGCCAGCCCCCGCAGCACCTCCGACACGCCGACGGTCGTCCGCATCTGCCCCTCCCTCAGTTTGGCGACCTCGAACTCACCCAGCCGCTCCGCTTCCGCCCCCGTCAGCCGCGCAATATCACGCAACTTCACCGAATCCCCCGTCACCTGCGCCCGCGTCCGCAGCGTGATCCCATCCGCCGCGACGATGTGGGCCTGACCCAACACCCCTGCCAGCAGCACCATCCCGATCATATTAAGTCTTATCCTGGTCACTTCAGTTCCGATCATGACTTAACTTAGAATCTTCTGAGGTTGGCGATCACCTGCAGCGCCTGGTCCGCCGCCTGGATCGATTGGCTGTTCATCTCAAACGCCCGCTGCGTCTTGATCAGCTCCACCAGTTCCTTCACCGGGTCCACGTTTGAACTCTCCAGGAACCCTTGAACAATCGTCCCCAGCGATCCAGAGCCCGGCGACCCATCCACCGGCGGCCCCGACGCTTCCGATTCAATGAACACATTGCCGCCGATCGGGATCAGCCCGTTCGGATTAATGAACGCCGTCACCTCCAACTGCCCGACCTGCGTCCCGCTCGGGTCCGCCGCCGTCGACACGTTCACGATCCCGTCCTGCGTGATCGACACCCCCGTCGCATCATCCGGCACCGAAATCGACGGCACCAATCGCTCCCCGTTCACCGACCCCAACACCATTTCCCCCTCCGAGTTCACGAAGAAGTTCCCCGCCCGCGTGTACCCCTCCCCCGTCCCCAGGTCATCACGAATATCCACCTTGAAAAACCCCGGCCCATCAATCATCAAGTCAAACGGCCGACCCGTGTTGATCGGCGACCCCATCTGAAAGTCACGATCCGTGTTCGCCACCCGCACGCCTAATCCCACCTGAATCCCCGCCGGACGCTCGTCACCGTTCGCGTTCTCCACGCCCGGCTGTGCCTTCTCCTGATAGAGCAGATCCTCAAAATTCACCCGCGAACTCTTGAACCCCGTCGTGTTTGAGTTCGCCAGGTTGTTGGCGATCACGTCGATCTGCGTCGATAACGCGTTCAGGCCCGTTGCTGCGGAATGTAATGCTGCGATTGCCATGTGTATTCCAGACTTGTTAAGTCGTTCTAAGGTTACGCCACGCGGCCCAATACATTCACCGCACGATCCATCATCAGATCGTGATATCGAATCATGTTGCCGTTACCCGATATCGCCTTCGTCGCCGCGATCAGTTGCAGCAACTCACGGATCGGCTCCACGTTCGAGTCCTCCAGGAACCCCTGATTCAACTGACCGTCCGCCGCCAGCGTGTGACGCGCCACGTCATCGTCCGGCACCGCGTATTGCCCGTGACCCAACAGCTTCAACGCCTGCGGATCGCGCGGCCGGACCAGTTCGATCCGACCGATCTCCGATCCGTTCTGGCGAATCCGCCCCGCGCCATCGATACTCGTCTTACCCGCCGAACGATCGATCACGATCGGCCGCCCCGATTCATCCAGCAGCCCATGCCCGCCGTTGATCGTCACCAGCCGACCGTCGTCCGCCAGCGTGAACCGACCGTCCCGTGACAGCCGCTGCGCCGCGCCGTCCGCCGTGAACACCTGGATCGTGAAATACCCATCACCCTGAATCGCCAGATCAAAATCGTTATGCGTTTCCCGCAACGGCCCCTCGCTCGTGTCAAAACGCGACGGCTGCAGCAGCACGCCGCCCCCCAGTTGATTCAACAGCTCCTTCGACACTGACGGATCAAGCCGATCTTCGATCACTTCGGCATCGCGATGCATCATGCTCGCCATGCTCCGCTTGAACCCCACCGTCGAGACGTTCGCGAGGTTATTCGCGTGCACGTCCTGACGATGCAGGTTCGTGAACACCCCCGAGGCCGACAGGTACAATCCGTAGTTCATCGCACCGTTTCCCGCGGGCTTTTCACCCGCGCCTGACCGGCGACCGTCGAATCCGCGCCGTCCGCCGCTCGCATCACCTCTTCCTGGTGCACCGCCACCGCCCGGTTCGCCAGCCGCACCAGCGCCGCGCCGAGCGTCGCGTCGCCGCTCTGTTCAATCACATTCAACCATTGCGTTGTCACGTCGCGGTCTCCTGGTTCACGAAATCACCACGCTCCGGCTGCGCACGGCGCAGCGGGGCGACAGGACCAACGCAACCGCCATGCCGACCGCGCCCTGCGCCGCCGCCCAATCACGCTGGTCAACCCCAAACACCATGAAACAAGTCCACTTCAAGGCCCTGCCGAACACCACGCCGCTCCCAGGCCCGCCCGATCGCACACCCCCATCGCGCAATTCCTGCCGATCTCACGCAGCTCCTGCGCCTCATCCCCAACGCAACCACCCGTGCCCCGCTACAATGATCCGCCCTCGCCGCCCCGGCCCCGCGGCACGTTGGTGAGGCCCAGACGCCCTAACTCACGGTGAATCCCCTGTTCAGCCCGATCCCAGACATCCTCCACGCGCTCCGCGACGGCCGGATGATCGTCCTCGTCGACGACGAACGCCGCGAAAACGAAGGCGACCTCGTCTGCGCCGCCCAGCACATCACCCCCGAAACCGTCAACTTCATGATGCGCTTCGCCCGCGGCGTCCTCTGCGTCGCCCTCGAAGGTGAATCCTGCGATCGCCTCGACCTCGCCCCACAATCCGCCGTCAACACCGCATCCCTCGGCACCGCCTTCACCGTCACCGTCGATGCCCACCGCCGCTTCGGCACCACCACCGGCGTCTCCGCCGCCGACCGCGCCGCCACCATTCGCGTCCTCGCCGATCCCCATGCCCAACCCAACGACCTGATGCGCCCCGGCCACATCAGCCCACTCCGCGCCCGCAATGGCGGCGTCCTCATCCGCACCGGCCAAACCGAGGGCAGCGTCGACCTCTGTCGCCTCGCCGGTCTCCAGCCCGCCGCCGTCATCATCGAAATCATGAACGACGACGGCTCCATGGCCCGTCAACCCGATCTCGATCGCCTCTGCGCCGAACACGATCTCAAAATGTGCTCCGTCGCCGACGTCATCGCCCACCGCCTCGCTCGCGAAACGCTCATCGAGCGCATCACCGAGACCACCGTCCAAACCGACTGCGGTGATTTCCAGCTCATCGCCTACGGCTCGCCCGTCGACCCCATGCCCCACGTCGCCCTCGTCCGTGGCCGCGTCGGCAAGCAGGACATCCCCGACCCCGTCCTCGTCCGCATGCACTCCCAGAACCTGCTCGGCGACGTCTTCGGCGACGTCACCCAACCCAGCGGGCGCATCCTCCGCAGCGCCATGCAGCAGGTCCGCGACGCCGACGAAGGCGCCATCGTCTACCTCCGCTGCGCCAGTGCCGGCGGATCACTCGTCCAGCAACTCAACACGCCCCTCACCCTCCCCGACGTCTGCATCGACGAAGTCCAGACCAACGGCACGCCGACCCCCATCAAAATGGCGCACGGCATTGGCTCCCAGATCCTCCGCGATCTGGGCGTCCGACAACTCCGCCTCCTGACCGACCACCCCGCCGAATACCACGCACTGGAAGGCTTCGGCCTCACCATCGTCGAGCATGTCCCCGTCGCCCCCGCTGCCACCGACCCATAGTCCCCCTCCGAACCCCCGCCACACTTCCGGCGTACCTCGCTTGGCCAAACCGCGCCGCGCGTTTATGCTATGGTCCAGACCTTTCACCCCCGGTGATGCGAGAACCTCGATGACCAAACGATCCACTGCGTTGCTCGGCCTGATCGCACTGACTCTGGCCGGCGGTTGTTCCGCCCACTGGCCCTACGGGATGAGCTGGGACCGCCACAACTTCATGTCGTCCCACGTGTTCCCCATGAATCTCGAACTCGTCGATACTGTCACCGACGAATCCCTCTGGTACCTCGAAATCCCCGTCGGCAAACAGGCCATCGTCGACTTCGAGCACGATCAGGACTGGACCCCCGGTCTCACCCCCGCTATCCCCGCCAAGCACATGGTGTGGTCCGTGCAGGATGTCGGCGCGATTATCGGACCCCTCGGACAGCTCGGCACCTTCGCCAACAAACTCGATCTGCCCGGCAACCCCGTCCTGTTGAAAATCTCCAAACGTGACACCTTTGAAGTGTCCGACCCCAACGCGATCGAGCCGCCGACCACCGAGCCCACCACCACCGCCGCCGCGCCGCCCCCGTCCTCACCCACCACCAGACCCGCCGGCTCCACCACCGTCGGCAGTCGACCCAAGCCTCCGACCACGACCGAAGTCCGACGCCCCGCCCCGCGGCCCGTCAAAATCCACATCCCCGACAAGAACGAACTGCTCATCGACTTCTACGCCAACGGCCCTATCCACGTCAACGGCCGCGCCTATGACATTCACCAACTCGAGTCGATGCTCCACCAATACGCCAAGTCGCACAAACGCGCCCGCGTCGCCACCCGACGCGACGCCGGCATCGACAGCTACGTCTACACCCAGGTGCTCACCCTCGTCGACCAGGTCGGCCTCGGCCCCGCAAGACAACTCCCCGACCCACCCCCGATCCTGCCCTGACCGCCGGACGTTGACGCCGACATCTGAATCGCAATACAGCAATGGCCGTGCGCCGAAACGTGCGGTTCGCTTTGACCGTGCACACACATCCGAGGCCCAACCCCTTGTCGCATCGCGCCGCCACGACACTCACCCGTCCTCGACGACGACTCGATGCGGCCGCTGCCAATCGGTCTGATTCTTGACCACAGGTACGGGTTCAAAGGCCGCCCTTGGTGCATCCGCAATATCTTCTACGATCGCTAGGGCCTCTACTCGCCCCGCGTGGTAATCGGCTGCCTGATTCGCTGTCACGCCGGTCTCCATGCGTCAGTTCCATATGTGGGACGCCGTGGTCCCCAGCCCCCGAGTGCCGCCTCGCCCGAATGTGGGAGGCCGGGCGTGGCCTTGACCGTCGCAAACGGGTATGATCATATTGGACGCGCAAGGGGCCGTCCGTCAGTTCATCGGATGGAAGGAGAAGCCATGCCGCAGGAGAATCAACCCGTTCACTCGAGGTCGCCGCGCCAGCACACCTGGACCCGCCCGCCGCGGCTCCGAAAGATGCCGCCGTGGAAAGTGCTGCTGCACAACGACGACATCAACGACACCAACTACGTCGTCGCCACGCTTGCTCGCCTCACACCGCTGAGCATCTCCGCCGCCACTCAGCGCATGCTCGAAGCCCATCAGAACGGCATCGCGATGGTCCTGACCACCCATCAGGAACGCGCCGAGCTCTACCGCGACCAATTCACCAGCATGGGCCTGACCGTCACCATCGAAGTCGACGACTGACACGCGCACGACGACGCATCACACCCGCAACGACCCGATCGCCGCACGTGGTCACGTGCGGGCCGACCCCCCGCCGCCCTACCTCGGCGTTGACCCCCGCCAATCGCAGCCGCAGCGCGTCCATCTTGATAGAATGGATCCCTGATCGCTTCGCATCATCGCCGGAAACGATGAACCGGCGAATCGCGACGCGATCCGCGCGCGACGGGATCCTGGACTCAACACACCGAGGGAGCCATGACATTCTGGATCATCTTCGGATGCGTCGTTGCGTTCATGGCCGCAGTTGCCGTATTGGCCGTTGTGTTCAGCCGTCGGACGATTCGCATCGCCGGTGAGGCGATCGAAGAACGCGGCGGGACGATACAGGGAAAATGCGAAATTCTCAATTTCGATGAGTCGGGCAGGCCTCAAGGCAATCGCGTCGCCGTCGAATACACCCTACCGTCGGGCGAGTGGTTCAGGGCCGAGATTGAGGTCCGGCGCGGCCGGGCCAACTTCATCGAAGACGTGCCAATAGACGTGTGGTTCGGTCGGAAGTACGACCAGAGAGACCAGGACCAAAACAAGGACGAGGACGAGGACCAGGCCCCCAATGATTCGATTGATCTCGATGACTTCATGTTGGGCGCCGACAAGTTGGACTACCAAGTCGGTGCCGCCAGCGAACTGCTGGACCAGTCATGCGAACGCCTCGCCCGCACCGAGACCCAACTGATCGAATTCCACGAAGACCAGATGAGTCCCACCGCAAAGGACGCCGCCGGCGAGCACGCGACCTTCCCCGCCCTCCTGCAGCAGGTGCGTCTGCGTGTACCGACCGTCACGCCCGCCGACAGTGCCGTCCTCGAACTCGTCGTGCATGGCAAGGACGTAGACATCGGCTGGCACTGCGAAGGCAAGATGCCCCTTCGACGACTGGTCATCCAATCCATCGACGCTCAACCGCCGACCGATGACGCCGCGTCTGCCTCACCTTAGCGCGGTACCATTCCAAACGTGGTGGCCGTCGCGGGGGCACCACTGGATCTTCCGCTCCTTGCGGACAATCGCGATCAGCACGTAGACGCTCACCACGATCCACAATTGGGTGTGCAGGGCGTTGGGGCAATTGTCGAGGATGTGCTTGACTCGCAGGTGTTGTCTGATCCACCTGAAGAACAATTCGATCTGCCACCGACAACGATACAACTCGGTGATGGTGAACGCAGAGAGGCTGAAGTTGTTGGTCATGAACACCAAGCGTCGGCGCTGTTCGGCACCGAAGCACGCGACCCGCCGCAACGGTTGAGGCTACTTTCCAAAGGTGCGGCGGTCGCGCAGTGCCACGGTCTGATCACAACGCAGTCCATGGCGCCGATCGACCGGCCACGAGCGACGCGGGGTCGTCTTGAGATTGTTCTTGGCACGCACGACCAACCACGCCTCCGACTGATCCATGCGGTGCAACCGGGCGTAGTCGTTGTAGGCGCGATCCATGACGTAGAAGGCCCCCGGTTTGAACACGAGGTGATCGATCATCTCCGCGTCGCGCATCTGGGCCGGTGACACCGCCAGGAAACAAGGGATATTCCCGCGCAGGTCTATCGACGCGTGCATATTCACGCCGCCGCCGTGGCGCTGCGCGTGGGCCTAGGGAGACAGCGACCAGCACAGTTCGATCACCGTCGCGTCGAGGATGGACACCGTGTGATCGAGTTGGATAGCGAGCGGCTGAAGTTGCGAGTGTGTGTGGATCGGTCGGTGGAGGAGGTGTATGCGAACGGACGACAGTGCCTGACGCAGCGCATCTATCCGGCGCGAGATGTCAGCGTGGGGGTGCGGTTGTTTGCGCACGGCGGGGAGGCGCCGGCACGATCGGTGCGGGGTGGGAGCTGGCGCG
>NYZD01000016.1 GCA_002685935.1 Planctomycetaceae bacterium
CGACGTGATCGCCGGCGTGAGATTTACCGACGGCGAAAAACAGAAAGCCGCCTGATCATCACTCATCCACAGGATTTGACCATATCTCGGCCAGACATCTGACCCGACACTAACCAGCATCCCCGGCACGTGTCACTGCCTAAACCGTAACGAATAAAGGTCCGCGTCCTTCATGGCGAACTTCAGCCTGATCGTTTCGCCGTTGATGTCGCTTAGATCGTGCCCGCCTCGCCATTGCACGACATGCTCGATGCTGTCACCCGTCGTGCCCACACACTCATCCAGCGTGCGGCCCGCGACCGGTGATCCATCGAGGCGCTGAAGTTCGACGCGAAGGTACCCGGCCGCGCTGGTGGAGTAGTTGATTTCCAGTTCCCGACCACTAAACGTCAACGGTTTGCTCAGCATCTGCCCACTGGCGTAGGGCGCATGCACCGACGCGAAGCCATCCAGCCGCAACGTCATGCGTTGGATGTGGGCCGTCGTCTGTCCGAAATTCCGCTGCACGTACAGTGAGATTTCCGTTGGCGAGGTCTGAACGATTCCACACACGGGGTAATTGGCGCGGGTCGTCCAATTCCCCAACCCAATTCCAGGGCGAATGAAGCTTTCCAGGAACGTGAAATCGAATTGACCGGAACCGGCCCGGGTGGAAAGCAGAACGGCATCGGCGTGATCCCCCGCACTATGCGTCGAGAGCCGACGATGCGGCGGCATGTTGTCCTGAACAAACTGACGAAGTTCGGGCGAAACGTATTTCTGACGCGCGGCGGCAATATCGTCTTTGCGCACGATGTGACCGGTGTCGGCAAAGAAGATGCGACCGGGCATGGAAATATAGATATGCGGTGCCCGGAAGTAGGGCTGCGTCTGATTCGTGTAGAGATTGGCCGACGGTATCGTGCTTCCGGTGTCGCTGTAGGTCATCGGGATCGTCGGCGTCCAATCCAGAAAATTGTCCGACGTGGCCCGCATCGTCGCTCGACGTCCATCCTTCATGTGGCGGGCGTAAAGCACGTATTTCTGTTCGACCTCCGACCAGAACATGACGTTCTGCGAATCGAAGGCGTTTTCAATCGTGCCGAACACGATCGGTTCGTCCCTGATTCTTTTCCATCGAACGCCATCCGATGACACATAGCCGATCAGGTCTTCGCCGTCGACGGCGTTGGCTTTGAACCGTTCCTCGGCCGGGACGCCCGGGCACGTGTCGATGAACGGAAAGAACCTCACCATATGGTGGGTATTGGACGAGATGATACTGTTGGCCGTTGAGCCATCGCATTCCACAAGGTCCAATCGCGGCTTGTGCCAATGAATGCCGTCGGGACTCTCGGCGCAGCTGGTCCATCGATGTTGCGTGTCATAGTACATTCGATAGATGTCGCCGTCGTTCAGCACCGTGGTGAAGAAACACATATGGTCCCGTTCCCAGTAGTCGTCCTGCGCAAAGGCGACGCCCGCAGGACGCGGCTCATGAAGTTTCAGGTTCACGCCGTCGAGCTGGTCGATGAGGAAGTGATCGACAAAGAGTTCACGCTGTGTGCCGATATTGAGGGGGGCGTTTTCCATTTGACTCGTCTTTGGTTTCCCGGCCATACGATGCCGTCACGCCTGACCCGACACGCCGGGCATGATAATCGACAAGGCCGACACATGGACATGGAAGCGACGTGTGCTCGTGCGCGAAGAATCAGACGGGGGATCCGTATTACAGGTAGACATGGGTTGACACGGCCTGTGGACGGCGCCACTGCCGAGATGTCTCTTCATTTTGCATCTTATCTCGCACACCGGTTTACGTCACCGGCGATCGGCGCGAATGGCTTTTCATGCCAGCTGAAGCATACCGGGGCCAATCGACTGGTGCGCCTGGTAGCGATGGCGTGCAAGGCGCAGGCTATCTGTTCCTCGATTCGAAGGAGTCCTCTCAATGTATCCGGTGAACTGAAATGCGCTCATCCAAACGCGTCAACGAGCGCGAGGATCGACTGCAGTATGACGTTGCCACCATTTATGCAGTCCTGATCGGTGGTGAACTCCTGATGATGATGACTGATCCCTGTGGCCGACGGCACGAAAAACATACCGGATGGAGCGATGTGTGCCATCGATTGCGTGTCATGGCCCGCAAAACTGAGCATTCTCTGGTGTGTCAGTTGACAGGTATCACATGCGCTCTCGATTGCCGCCATCACGCGTTCATCAAGCGTTGCGGGAGGAATGTGCGGTTTTGGCCGGTAAGTCGCTTCCAGCCCAAACTCCGCCGCTGTTTCGTCAATCAATGTCCGAAGCTCGGACTGCATCTGATCGAGCTGATCACTCGTCCCATGGCGAAACTCCAACGTTAGATCAACGCGACCGGGGACAATATTCATTGCGCCCCGATCAACTGAAATGGTCCCGATATTGACTACACCGGGAGTGAATTGTCTCATCACGAGATATCGCGCTCGCAAGATGAAGTGCGACGATCCCCAGAGCGCGTCTCTGCGTTTCTCAAGAGGCTGCGTCCCGGCATGCGCGGCTTCACCGGTGAAAGTCACCTGGGCGTTACGAACCCCGACGATCGCATTGACCACGCCAATGTCCGTGCCGGCGTCCTCGAGCCTGCTTCCCTGTTCTATATGAAGTTCCACCCAGGCCGCGACATCGTCGCGTGCTGAATCCAGCATAGTGTCCTTTGAGATTCCAATGGAGTTCAGTCGCTCGCGCAGTGCGGCCTCGCTCAGAGCGGCCGTGGAGAAGTCCTCGGCTGTGAGTAATCCGGCGGCTGCGCGACTGCCCATGAGGGCTGCGACAACATTCTCTTCGCTGGAAAAGTTGATAGCTTCGAGGGTAATCGGGGGCCGGTAGTCCTCGTCCTTGAGCGTTCGAAGCGCCTCGAACGCGGCGAGCGTGCCGAGCGCGCCATCATAACGGCCCCCATTGGGTACCGAATCCAAATGCGATCCGATGAGAAGTCGTTTTCGAGATGGAGGATCACTGTGAAATATCGCAGACTGGTTTCCAGCCCCGTCGATATGGTACTCAAGACCTGCCTCGGTCACCTTGCGTTGGAACCAGTTTCTTCCTTCAAGATCCTCATCGGAAAACGCCATCCGCGATACACCACCGTCCGGCGTCGCCCCAACCTTCGCCAACTGACGCAAGTCGCGTAACAGACGCGCCGAGTCAATCGTCAACATTCGATCCATCCCTGCGAACGTGGCACCAAGGAGAGTGTGAAGTCACCAGATCGGTAGAACGGTCCTGCTCACCTGCCTGCCTCATGGCAGGTTAGCCGCAGCGGGTGGTTCGCTCATCAAGCGTGACTACATTGTGCACATACCAAGCGCAGAATTGATTCTCCCTAATCGATCAGATCAAATATCCAATCCGACGCAAAATAGAAGATCACGGCGATCGCCGCGATCAATACGACGACCACCAGTCCCAGGCGATGCTCGTTGCGCATAGATGCTTCATCCTGTGTGATTTCCTCGGCGGAGGCGCGCAATTGATTGGCAAGGGTAGCATCAGCGTCTTCGACTGTTCGTGCTGCTTCTTCCATCGACTCCTTGGCCTCTGCGGCAATTTGCTTCGGAGACATAGTGAGGAATCTGAGGTCTGACTGGCCTCGGTGCACATCAGCGAAGAACTTGACGACCTGGAATAGCAGAACTGTACCAAATACAGCCCCGGTTCCAAACCAGAGCAATGCGTCGGTTCCATCGATAAGACCGACTGTGACACAGATACCCACGAAGAGAGCCTGAGCGACCCACATGCCCCACAGCGGTATGTCACTCCTCATTGGATTATCCCGACAAGCGAAGGATGCTTTCATTCGACACGATGGACCAAGACGCTGTTACGCAAGATTATCTAGACAGGTCAAAAAGCTGGCACATACTGCCAACGATTAATCGAACGGAATTCCGTTGAGCACGGGTTGCGGGCCATGCGATGCGAAATTCTTCATAGCGGGGATATCGCCGTGCTCAATTGAAAAGAGCAGATCACGTGCCGGTCATTGCGTAGCCGGCGGGCCGGGGACCGCCTCCGGCTCCTGGATGTATTGGCCGCGTGGCGCGAATCGTGTTCGACATTCTACGCGTGATTCTATTTGCGGGGCACGGTGCGTTGGGTGAATTTGAAGCCGGGGCCTTTGGTGTGGCTGACGCCGTGGCCGGTGCCCCAGTCGGGCGGCCCGGGGGCGGCGCGTTGTTCGGCCCAGGCTTTGAGCGGGACGTTGTCCCAGTCGTCGGTGAACCAGTATTGCGAGTTGGGGTTGTTCGCCACGTCCTTGCCCAGGGGGTTCATGAGATTGCCCATCGCGCCGAGCAGTTGGCGGCGGACGGGTGAGCTGCGGGCGATGAGGTCGGGGTCCTGTTCGATGTGGCCGCTGGGGCGAATCCAGCGCGGTGTGTAGCTGACCTGAACGGTTTTGCGGATGTTCTGGGTCAGGTTGGGTGTGACGCCGTGCAGGAGGGTGGGTCGCCAGAGCATGGCGCTGCCAGCGGGGACGTCGATGGAGACGATGTCGTCGGGATCGATCCACTGTTCCCAGGTGGCGCGCTGCCTTGGGGTCCATTTGTAACTGCCGGGGACGACGAGGGTGGTGCTGTGCCCGGGCTCGGAATGGTCGGAGATGTACCAGCCGACCTTGAAATCGATGATGGGCATGGTGCCGTCGACGGTGGAGCCGGCGAACTCTTCTTCGTAATCGAAGTGCCAGCCGAGGGGCATCTGGTCGGGGTCGTCGTCGGGGCCCTGGGGCATGGTGACGATCACGATGCTGTCTCGATTGTGAATGTTCCAGCCCATCACATCGACGACCATGGACAGGATGTCGGGGCGATCGAGCAGGTTGAGGATTTCATCGTGATAGACCAGACCGTTGCGGATGCCCAGAGCAACGTTGTCGGGCAGGTCACGGGCTTCGCGCACGCGGGCGACGACTTCATCGATGGCCTGGGAGATCGTATCGACTTCATCGGCGGCCAGGACGTTTTCGAGGATGATGAAGCCGCGATCGTTGAGTTCGTCCTTCTGCTGGTCGGTCATGAGGATGGCCATTTCGTTTGCTCCGTGACAATCGATCTACAATACAGCAGGATTGATCAAGCGATGCATATGGTAGCTCAATGAAGCAGGGGAAGGACAACCATGAGAAAATCGAATGTCATCGTATCCATTGTGTTTATTCTCATCGGAACCAATGTCTTCACGTACGCGACGGCGCGTTACCTGACAACAAGCATCGTGCTGTCACGAGCTGAGCAGAGAACCGAGTCCGCGCTTCGTGATCGGCTCCGCGATCAAGGAATACCCGAGCAGGTGTTTCAGAATAATCGCCAAGCCAAGATTGGCTACGCGATCCGCTCGGCCGGCGGCATGTATTACTGGTGGAACACCGCACTTGCGTATTGGGGGATTGGGATTCTACTCACGGTCACCGGCCTAGCTGTTCCGTTTGTTCGTTCTCGTTTGCCGGGCAAATGACCGACTGTTTCGGTAGCGCGGCCTGCGCACCGTGAGCGAAGCAGTGTTATGCTGAAAACCAATGCGGCGCGCGATCACGGCGAGGCGTTCGGCAGTTCGCTGAGGATCCGCTGAACGTCCTGCGCGATCTGCGTGACGAAGGGGTCCTTGAACATCTCAAGGTGATCCATCTCGAATCGTCTGACGACGACTCTTCCGGGCGCGAGCTGTGTCCAGCCGCCGCTGGGTTCGTCGCTTTTGAATGTCAGCCAGTCGGAGAAGACGTTGCCTCTGAAGACATGGATGCGTCCCGGCTGCGGGTAGGGGTGGGGTTGGTAGCGTTCGAACAGGGCATAGGGATTCAACAAGCCGGGTCGAGCCGGTTCGACCGCCTTTGGACCGGTGATCCTTGCGAATCTTGAGGCGATGCGTTGTCGCAGGTAGAGCAACGGTCCGCCCGCCGCGGATGCAGCCATTCGGAAGTGGGTCGCGATACGTTGCATCCAGGAGACCGGCTCGATGGCCAATGCCGGGAACGCGTCGAACAGGCCGAGGAAGGGCACGTCGTCGCCGTCCTCCAGCAATCGTCTGGCGATCTCGTAGGCGACGAGGCCGCCGAGCGAGTACCCGCAGATGAGATAGGGACCGTCGGGCTGGGTCTGCTTGATGTGGCGCAGGCACAGTTCGGCGATGCCCTCGACGGAATCGACGTGCGGATCGTTCGCCATGATCTCGGTCATCTGCAAACCATAGATGGGCTGGTCGGGATCGAGTCCGGCGGCGAAGTTCTGATACACCGAGACGCGGCCCCGAGCACCGGGCAGGCAAATCAGGGGGGGCGGCGTGGCGCGCTGCGTTTGTGAGCGCGGCGCCGAACGGGCGGCTGCGCCCCGCGCCGGATCGATGGCGCGGGCGAGTTGGGCGATCGTGGGCGAGCGCAGGATTTCGAGCAGCGGCCCGGTGAAGCCGAACTGCTCTTCGATCACGGCGTACAGTTGCACGGCGAGCAGCGAGTTGCCGCCGAGCAGGTAGAAATCATCGTCGATGCCGATGGACTCGATGCCGAGGAGCCCTTGCCAGATGCCGATGAGCTGTTGCTCGATCTCGGTGCGCGGCCGCGTGACGGATCCACCGGCGGTCGGGCGCGGCGTCGGGCGGGCGGCGAGCGCCGCGCGATCGATCTTGCCGTTGAGGTTGACGGGTAGTGAATCCAATCGCACGATCGTGCTGGGGATCATGTATTGGGGGAGCAGATCTTGCAGGGACTCGCGAATCTCTTCGTCGATGACGGCGGCGGCGTCCTGGTCTTCGGCGACGAATGCGACCAGGTGTTTGTCGCCCGGGCGATGCTCCTGGGCGACCACGGCGGCCTGGGTGATGCCGGGCGTGCGCAACAGGATCGCTTCGATTTCGCCGGGTTCGATTCGGAAGCCGCGGATTTTGATCTGATCATCGAGTCGGCCGAGGAATTCGATGTTGTGGTCGGCCAGGTAGCGGCAGCGGTCGCCGGTGCGACACAGACGATCGTTGGGTTCGGTGCCAAACGGATCGGGGATGAACATCTCGGCGGTGATGTCGGGGCGGTTGAGATAGCCGCGGGCCAGGCCGTCGCCGCCGATGTAGAGCTGACCGGGCACGCCGACAGGTACGGGCTGCAGTTGATCATCGAGGATGTAGACGCGGGTGTTGGCGATGGGCCTGCCGATGGGCACGGAACCGGCGTGGGGATCGAGGTCGGGCGGGATGACGTAGGTGCACGTGAACGTGGTGCTCTCGGTGGGGCCGTAGCCGTTGGTAATCTGTGTATTGGGCAACTGATCCAGAGCGCGGCGGACATGGGGGACGGACAGCGCCTCGCCGCCGATCAGAAGGTGGGGCACCGCGGAGAGGATGCGCGGGTCCTGATCGATCACGGTGTTGAATAGCGCCGCGGTCAGCCAGAGGCAGGTGACGTGATGCGATTCGATGATGTGGCGTAGCGTTGTCAAATCGAGCAACGGATCGGGATAGACGACGCACGTGCCGCCATGGACAAGCGGCGCCCACAGTTCAAAGGTGGAGGCGTCGAACGACGTGGACGCCAGCAGCAGGAACACCTGTTGATCGTCCATCGGCGCGTAGTCGGAGCCGCATATCAGGCGCACGACGCCTCGGTGGGTGACCTCCACGCCCTTGGGGATGCCGGTCGACCCGGATGTATAAATGACGTTGCACAGATCGTCGGCGGCGTTGAGGTGATCCAGATTCGTGGTCGGGTGGGCATCGATGTCGGCTGCGTCGGCATCGACGTGAACGACCCTAATGCTCGCGTTGGTCAGATCATCCAGCAGGCCGCGATGCGTCAGAGCGACGGCGGCGCCGGTGTCATCGAGCATCAAGCGCAGACGTTCGGTCGGGTATTGCGGATTGAGCGGGACATACGCGCCGCCGGCCTTGAGGATGGCCAGGGCGCTCACGACGAAATCGGCAGAGCGGTCCATGCAGACCGCGGCGAGGCAGCCCGGGCCGACGCCGCAGGCCCGAAGGTGATGGGCCAATTGATTCGCTCGCTGATTGAGCTGGGTGTAGGTCCACTGCTCGTCGCCGCACACTACGGCGATGGCGCCGCCGTGTGATTCTGTCCGCTGCTGGAACAGCGCGTGCACGCATCGATCGCGGGGGTAATCGACGGTCGTGTCGTTACACCCGACGAGCAGTTGCCGGCGTTCGTCGTCGGTCAGCAGGGCGAGCGTGCTGATGGGCTGATCGGGCGCGGCGACGATGCCCTCGAGGAGCATCTGCATGTGGCGGGCCAAACGATTGATCGTGGTCTCATCAAACAGGTCGGTGCAGTATTCGATTTCGCCGCGCAAGCCGGTCGGCGTCTGCAGGTACGAAAGGGTCAGATCGAACTTGGCGGTTCCCGTGGCGGCGGGCACGAACTCGGCGTCGATGCCGGCGGGCGTGAAGAGGGCTTCGGCCTCGCTGATCAAGACGAAGACCACCTGGAACAACGGGGTCTGGCCGGGGTCTCGATGCACCTGCAGTTCGCTGACGATTCGTTCGAGCGGCGGACCGGCGTGGGTGTGGGCGTCGAGCGTGGCCTGGCGGACCCGACGCAGCAGTTCACGGAAGCTTGGGTCGCCGGACAGGTCGGCCCGAAACGGCAGCGTGTTGAGGAAGAATCCGATCGTGTCCTGGACCTCGGGTCGCCGACGTTCGGCGATGGGCGAGCCGACAACAATGTCGGTCTGGTTGGTGTACCGCCCAAGCAGCGCGTAGAACGCCGCGAGCATGGTCATGAACAGCGTGGATCGGTTCTCTCGGCTCAGCGCGTGCAGGGCATCGGTCAGATCATCGGGCAGATCGAACCACAATGTCTCGCCGCGGAAGGTTTGCACGGCCGGTCGCGCACGATCGGAAGCCAGATCGAGCGCAGCGGGGGCCCCGGCAAGGCGGTCGCGCCAGTAGGCGATCGAGTCATCCGGTTGATGGTCCTGCCAGGTCTGCTGCTCGTGGGCGGCGACGTCGGCGATCTGTACGTGCGAATCGTGCGGCCCGGCAACATCGCCGGGGCGGCCGTCGGCTTCGTAGAAATCGGTCAGCTCGACGAATATCCGTCGCAATGACCACTCATCACAAACGATGTGGTGCAGCAACACGCACAGCAGATGCTCGTGCGTGTCGAGCTGCCAGAGCTTGGCGCGGATCAGCGGGGGACGGGTCAGGTCGAAGGGCTGGCGGACCCAATCACCAAGTTGCGACCGCCATGCGTGATCTCGGCGGTCGGCGGCGAAGTGGCGGACGTCCGCCTGTTCAATATCGAGTTGGACATCCGGTGCGATGATGCGCGACGTGCCGGCGGTGTCGATCCGGAATCCCGTGCGGAGCACCTGATGGCGTTGGATCACGCGGTTGAAGGATCGTTGCAGGGCGGCGACATCCAGCGGGCCGCGGAGGCGCATGGCCCAGGGCACGTTGTAGACCGAGGGTTCGGATCCTTGTTGGTCCAGATAGACCATCCGCTGTTCGCCGAAGGACATCGAGGCCGCCGCGTTGCGGCCGAGGGGGACGATGGGGTCGGCGGGGAGTGGCGCGCCCCGGTCGATCAGTTCCTGGATGGCGTCGGCCATGCCGGCGATCGTCGGCGAGTCGAAGACGGTGCGGATGTCGAGCTGGACGCCGAACTGACTCTGAATCCGCGCGAGCAGGGCCATCGCGCTGAGGCTGTGGCCGCCCAGATCGAAGAAGTCATCGCCGCGGTCAACCGGGCCGACGCCCAGGACATCGGACCAGATCTCGGTGAGCGTTTGCTGGGTTGACGGCGTCGCGGCCATCGCCACTCCCGATTCACGAGACACGTGATTCAAGACATCCGGCGGACCACCCGCCGCCGCGTTCGGATATGCTGCCCCCCGTCGGGCAGGCGCGGGCCGGGACCGTCCCGGGATCCGCGCACAAGAGCATATCACCCTATCGGTCATTCGCCGACGCCGGTCCCGCCGGGGACCCGGTCGTGGGCGAATCGTGCGGGATCGATGTTTCGCCGGTCCCGTGGACATGCCGCGGGCGGCAGCGAGGGAATTGAACATGCGTGAGATCAGATTGACTTTGGCGGAAAGGCGGATTTTGATCGGCCTGGCGGTGTTTGGGCTGCTGATCCCCAACGGCGCGTTCATCTACTTCTTTGTGACCGATCCCCAGGTCACGCGGGCGGCGATGACGAATCCGATCTCGCTGGTGTTCATGTTCGAGGCGTTCGTGCTGATGCTGTTGTTCGCGTGGCTGTTGCGTCGGGCCGGCGTGAGGCGGCCGAGCGGGTTGGTATTCATCGTGATGTCATTGATCGGGAGCATGGTGTTCAGCGTGCCGGCGGCGCTGGCGTTGGTTTTCAGGTACGCCGATCACGAGGGGGAGGCGTCGGCTGGGGGATCGGAGAGGGACTTGCGCTCTTCGTGACGGGCCGCGAGCGCGGACCTAAACTGTCTGGCATCGGAGGCCCCATCCAATGCGCTATGTTCACATCTTCCTGGCGGTTCCGTTTGTGATTGGCATCCTCTTGATCCTGTGGGTCTATGGACCCATGAATATCGCGAGTTCCCATTCAGATCGAGCATATCTGATGTTGTGTACGGGATTGCTGTGCATCGTGATCGGTTGTCTGGGCATGGTGGTGCGGTCGCGTGATGGAACGCATTGAGGATGCCGAGACTCCTTGGTTGTTTTGCGAAACATCTGTGGAACGTGAACACTCATGAGCCAGGCGATGCCGATCCAACTCAGCGCTGAACAGGTTGCTGATTACCAGCGGGATGGGTTCCTGGTGGTGCCCGACGTGTTATGCGCCGAGGAGGCCGGGGCGTTCTTGTCGCATCAGGCGGCGCGGCCGGAGGAATACGACCTTGGGTTACGTTCGCACGTGGTCGATCCGCAGTGGCGGTATCTGGCGACGCATCGGAATGTGGCGGGGGTGGCGGAGCAACTCATTGGCGGGACGCCGTGCGTCGTGCAGACGATGTATCTGCCGAAGCCGGCGGGTGAGAATGCGGTGGGGATCGCGCTGCATCAGGACGCGCATTATCTGCCGACCGAGCCTGACACGCTGATGGCGTGCTGGATCGCTTTGAGTGATACCGATGGGGACAACGGCGGGTTCTGCGCGGTGCCGGGCAGTCATCTCGACGGCGTGCGCAGCTGGCATGTGTCGCAAGGCGATGAGCATTCCAACTGGTCGGCGGATCAGTTGATGCGCGATCGCGCGGGCAGGGAATGGACCCAGACGTTTCATTCCTTTGAGGTCGACGACCTGGATCCGGCATCGGTGCGTCGGCTTGAAGTACCGGCGGGCAGTGCGGTTTTCTTTACGGGTCTGACGGTGCATGGATCGTATGCGAATCGGTCGGCGGACCGGGCGCGACTGGCGTGGGCGGTGCATTATGTGAAGGAAGGTTCGTGGATTTCGCGGGCGGACGTGCAGGAGACGGTGAGCGTGCCGGAACTTGCGGCGGCGGGGCGCGAGCGATCATCATGAGGGCGGATCATGGAGCTACCCGACCCACCAAAGCACTCGTGGATCAAGACGGAACCGGACGGCGATGGGTTCACGCTATCCTGGGTCGCGCCGGGTCACGTGCGAATGCGACAACTCACGGCCGTGGTGGTCTCCGTTTGGTTGGTCTTCGTGGTTCTTTCGCTGGTGGGGGCTGCGCGGAGGTTCGACATTCCCCCCATCATCGACTGGCCCCGCCATCCGCTGTTCTATCTGTTTATGGGGATTTGGATTACGGTTTGCATTTTCATGGTTGTGTCTGGCTACCGCGTGCTCCGCCGATCGTTGCGTCCGACCAATCCTGAATCGATCACGCTTCAGTGGGATTACATTCGCTATGACACGGGACAGGACCTGTTCAGCGCGACGTCCGGGGGATGGTCTGGCGGGCGCAGAGGTCGCGGCAAGGATCCGGAGCGGCAGATATTCGAACGGTCCCATCGGGACTGTCCGGAGTTTGTGCTCGAGCACGCCGGCGACGAGACCCATCTGCGGTTCGATCACGGCGACGGATTCGTCCGGATCGGCGAGGTGCTATCCAATCTGGAAAGACAATGGTTGTGCGACACGCTCAACGCGTGGCGGAGTGATTGATGGGCGGCCGGCAGATCGAAAAGAGGCGGTGTGAATCATGAATGTGGACGACGTACACCATGTGTCGGTTATCGGGGCGGGGCTGATGGGCCACGGGATCGCGCTGGAGTTTGCGCTGGGGGGGTACTCGGTGGGCGTGCATGACCTGACGGATCAGAAGCTTACCGACGCCGAGCGGAACGTTCGGTCGACGGTGGCGCTGCTGGCGGAGATCGGCACGATCAGCGGCGAGCAGGCCGCGGCGGGATTGAAACGCATTCGATTCAGCACGGATCTGGCGGAGATTGTGGGCGACGCGGATGTGGTGATTGAAGCGGTGTCGGAGGATATCAAGGTGAAGCGTCCGCTGTTTGCCGAGTTGGACGCGCTGTGCCCGGATCGCACGATTCTGGCGAGCAACACGTCGACGATCCTGCCGAGCGCGCTGGCCGCGGCGACGGGGCGGCCGGACCGGGTGTTGGTCGCCCATTATTTCAATCCGCCTCATCTGCTGCCGCTGGTGGAACTGGTCCGGCACGCGGGTGTTTCAGATCAGACGGTGGCGACGATGCATGCGCTGTTCACGAAGATCGGCAAGGCCCCGGCGATCGTGCAGAAGGAGCTGCCGGGGTTTATCGGGAATCGGCTGCAGTTCGCGCTGTTTCGCGAGGCGCTGGCGCTGGTGGAGGCGGGGATCGCGACGCCGGAGGACGTGGATACGGTGGTGAAGACGGGGTTTGGCCGGCGGTACGCGGCGGCGGGGCCGTTTGAGATCTGGGCGGCGGCGGGGTGGGATATCGTGCTGGCGTCAGGCGAGAATGTCGTGGCGAATCTGTCGACGGCCGGCGAGGTGTCGCATCTGATTCGCGATAAGGTCGAGGCGGGTGATCTGGGGATGAAGACGGGCAAGGGGTTCGTCGAGTGGACGCCGGAGGGAATTGAAGCGGCGAAGCGGCGGATGGGGCAGATGCTGATCACGATCGCGCAGCGGTCGCAGGAGGGGTGAGCGCGGGGCGATGGTGTGATGTGTCATCCGATCCATGGAGATGCACATGTCGTTGGATGAACTGAAGGTTGTGTTCGCGGACGGATTTGCTGATGAGCTGGATGCGGACGTCTGGGAGGTCGACGCGGCGACTTGGCCGAACGGGACGGTGAGCGCCGGTGATGGGGCGGCTCGGATCGTAGCGCAGACCGATGCCCCGGCGGGGCCGGGCGTGATGGCCTACGGCGGGTTCCGCAGCCGACGGCGACACTTCGCACCGAATCTGGCGGGTACGAATCTGCTGGAAGTGACGTTGGCGGATTTCACGCATGAAGGGGCGTTCCTGAATAAATACCTGGCGGCGGACGGATCAGCTTTGGATCATGAAGATCCACACAGCGGCAGTTACCTGACGGGGTTCTGTCTGGCGATCGGATCGTTCGGCGGTCTGGTGGGTTCGGGTCCGGTGCAGCGGGGCGTGCCGGACGAGGAATTGACGGATCGGGTGGTGCAGATTCACTTTGATTTGTTCTCCCGGGCGGGGCTGACTTACATCCTGAACCGCAGTGTGCGAGGGGGTGATAAGCGGGCGTATCACATCTGGGGTTCGGACGAAGACAAGCGCCGGTGGCTGGAGTCGCACGAGATTGATTGTCCGGTGGTGACGCTGCCGGGCAATTCGGTGACGCTGGCGATTCAGACCGATCCGCTGGGCGACGGCCGGGGATGGCCGCATCGATATGGCTTGCTGCTGCGCGACGACGGCCGCACGCTGTCGTGGCTGCTGGATGGCAAAGTAATGGACACGGTGGACATCGCGGGGTTCTTTGATTCGAGCCCGGGCTGCGTGTCGGACGGCGTGTACGTGACGATCGTGGGCGGGGGAAGTTATCAGCGTAACATGTGGCAGGTGGAGGATGTGCGCGTGAGCGCCGATGGGTGAGGATGGCGCGAGCCGGAAGTCGTCTGATGGATCACGAAGCGACGACACGAGAGGAATCCAGGCGTGGCTGGTTGCGGATTGATGTGCTGAAGCCGGTGACTTGTTGGCTGGCGCCGTTGGTTGGTGTGTTGGCCTACTACGGCCTGGATGTCACCGGGGCGATACCACCGACAATCCGCGCACCGATCATTGTGACGGTGCTCGTGATCACATTCGTGTTGGGGCTGGCGGCGATGCGGTTGCATCTGGTCCGGTCAATCAGGCGCAAACACGGGTATGGCCATCCCATTGCGGGCATTCTGGTGATGGTTGGATCGGTCGTGGTGTTGCTGATCGATCCGACCTCTCCTGCTGTCCAGTCATCGCCGGGCATCGGTCGAATTGCGTATCACAATCAATGCATTGAAAAGGCGAAGGCGGAGGGCACGACGATCCATGTGAGCTACAAGGGGTGGATCGAGGGGAATGTTTCGGACGTACCGAGAACGGCGGCGATCACGGACCCACAGGACGTCGACTGGATATTGCAGCGGTTCGTCTTGCCGGGGCCGGAACCGGAGTTCGTCGCAGTGCACGAATGTGAAGGTAATCTTGCGGTTTCAATTCGGACGACGTCCGAGACCTATTCCCTGAGCTACGATCACGGCAACGGGATGTATCCGATCAATCAACACGGGGGCCTCGGCGGCTTCATTCACATGAACAGACGTGTTTGCGCGGAGCTGAACGAATACTTCCTGTCGATCGGGTTTACCCGGGAAGAGATCGGCATCTGGGGTGAGCCGTGAACGAGCGTCACGATTGAGCCGCACCGGACGGTATTGCCGCCGGCACAGCCGCTCCATGTCCGTGGCGGGCTGATTTCCTCACATTTCTGATGGGATTCTGCAAGATGTCGGGGGCGCCGGGCTATTATGTGATGGGGCTGTCGTGATCCCGGCGCCGGGCACGGGGGGTTGCTGCTGTGTGGCGTGGGCGCGTGGGTTGCAGGTCGTCGCGGCAAGCGGCGGCGGGGTTAACCGCTTGGGGGTGGGTGGACAATCACCGATGACGCATCAAGACTATGAATGATCGGGCGCGGTCATGGCGTCCGATCCGGCGGGATGGGGATTGTCACCTTTGGTTTTGCGGTATCGGGTGGCGGCCCCGGCGGCGCTGATTCGCACGGCCGGCCACAGATCGCGAGGCCATCCAATGAAGACGAAGATTCTGGCATTGAGCGTGCTCATCGGTTGTGTTTGTCTGGGATCACAGGAGGAGCGGGAGGGCGCGGACGCCGATGTGCTGCGTCCATCTTTTCAATCGCCGAATGGGGAGTTTGTCTTATCGTCGCGCTGGATGTTGGGGAATATTCACGGCTACGGCATGACGCTTTCGTATCGGCACCTGGTCTTGGAGGACAAGGAGGGCAAGCGCATCTGGGAACTGACGTCGACGGGCCGGGGGAACGAGATTCTTGGGCCGGTGATCGCGATCAACAACGCCGGCGACGTGGCGCTGCCGCTGCTTCGGCGGGCGAATGAGGGCGCGGCATGGGATGTGCACGTGCAACTGATCCGGCGGGAAGGGGGGACGATCGTCACGCGGAGTTTCGGGACGCCGGGCTGGTATTTCCACGGGTCGAACCAGTTTCCCGGGGCGTTCACTGCCGATGGCAAGGACCTGTATCTGATCGACGCGAGCGACAAGCCGACGCTCGTGCGCGTCACGGACAAGAAAGAGGATCGGTGGGAGCGGAAGATTCCGTTCTTGAATCGGCCGGTGCAAACGGTGCGGGTCATGTTCGATCCGACGGATCGATACGTGGCGTGTGTTGAGGATCATCATGATGCCCGTCCGAGCCGGCGTTTTGTCGTGTTTCGCCACACGGGCGAGCAGATCATCGCCGGTCACGTGCCGGCGGGGGCGACGCTTGCACTGATGAAGGGGAAACTGACGATTGACAAGAAGAAGCAGCGGCTGTGGGAGATCGCGCTGCCGGCAGAGCCGGTGAAGGATCGACCGCGCCCGACGACACAGCAGGGAGCAAAGCCATGATTCTGTATCTCATGTTGGCCGTGGTCGCCGTGATCTTGTCGGCGATCACGGGCGCGAATGACCTGGACGTGATCAGCGCCGGCTGCGCGATTGCCGCGGGGTTGTGTATCGTCGCGGCGGCGATCGCGGGATCCGGGAACAAGCCCAAGGCGTGAGGCGGAGAGGGTGAGTCGTAACGAGTGCCCGGTCTGCGGTGGCGGATCTCGTGGGTTACTGGTTGTTGAAACTGAGGGGTCGAGGCGCGGCCGCTGGATACCGACCGCGGATCGTGCGTTCATTTTGACAAGGCAGGTGCACGATGACTGAGAGTCCTTTCCCGCTTCAATTCGCACAGGGGATCACACTTCGCACGGCGATCTTCATCGGACTTGACGAGTCCCTGGCGGCACTGGAAGAGAGCTTCACCGGGCTGACGGATCAGCAGTTCCGGGCGGCGCCGATTCCGGGGCGGCACAACATTGTCACGCTGGTCGAGCACTGCATTCAGGGACTGGATCTCTTTGCCTGTGAGGTGCAGGGCATGGCGCTGACGTTCGAGCCAGACCCGCGTTTCGACATCGGCCCGTCATCGAAAACACGTCCCTCGGCGGACATGCCCAATCAACCCACCGTCGCGCAGGAACTGGCACGTGTTCGGCAACTTCGTGAGGCGATCATGGCCCAGCTTCAGCGCACGTCGGACGAGGATCTGTTTACCGCGACGGCTGGCTGCTGGTGGTTCGAGGAACAGCCGGACAAGACGCGCGCGGATTCATACATGCGATGCATCTGGCATACGATGGCACACCTGAAGCAGATATGGCTGCTGCGCGGCGCGCTAGGCGGTCGCAATGACGGCGCGTGGCCGCAACAGCACTGGGCATAGCCGCGAGCAATACGGTGGCCGGAGGTGGGCGCGGATCGTGAGGTCGGCCTTTCGATGAAGCTAAGAAACCATCCGATATCGACGATGCTTGGGGGCGCGCTGGAGGGGATCGGCGTCGGGTTGACGTTCACGATGGGCGTGGTCGGCGGTGCGGCGGCGGTGTTCATTGTGCTGCCATGGGGGTTGGATCGGTGGTACTGGTATCCGCTGGCAACGCTGGTGCTCGTGCCTTATTCGGTGTTCAAGTTGTGGGGGGTCCTGCTGCTGCCGCTCTACCTGACCATGTTGCACGGGCTGATCTGTCATGAATGGAATCGGCTGCTGTGCTTCAGCATTCTGGCGATGGTGACGTCGATCATCATCCTGATCTCGATGGGGGCGCCGGGGTCCGGCGGCATCGGACCGGCGCTTCGGCTGATTGTGGTCGAGGGCGGGCTAGCGGGTCTGATCTTCGTCGGCGCGCGGTATGAGCGTGTACGATACCGGATAGCGAGGTCACGCCGGCACCGTGAGGCGGATCGCGCCCGGACATCGGACGCCGACTAGTGTCTCGTCCTCGTTGATGTTTCGGTC